>DAOTYZ010000188.1:0-2347 GCA_034434555.1 Candidatus Roseilinea sp. | reverse complement strand
CGCACTTGATGCGGAACAGACGCGATGTAGGCAGCCAGCCGCCGGCCATCTGGCGAGAAGCTCACAAACGTTACAGCAGGCGCTTCCAAAAAGCGTCGCTGTGCCAGCGTCTGCGCGTCGTATAGATAGACGCCGCGCGACGTGCCGACGGCCAGCATGCGACCATCCGGCGCGCTGGCCAACGTGGACGGCCGGCCCAGGCCAGCCATCTCTCCCACCAGTGACGCGCGGTCGGCGTTCTCTGGCGTGATCGGCACGCTGGGCAGCGCATAGGGCGAATCGGGTAAGAGGATCGGCGCGAGCGCGGAGAAGTCCTCAGCCGGCGGCTGAGGGCGGGCGCGGCCGCTCACGCTACAGCCGGCCAGGCTGCCCATCAGCAGCACAGCCACGACAAGCCGATATTGAACAGCGCCCGCCGAGAGTAAATCACGCTTCATCGCGCCTCCCTGAGCGAGTAAGATGTTACGCAGTAGGCTATCACAAAGTGCGTTCAGGGCTAGGGGCAGACATTGGGGTGAGCGGCTGCGCTACCGTTGCCTACTGGTGCATCTTAACCACATCTCCACTAAATGGGATGCACACCAAGCTGCATTCTCGCGTAGGGAATCTCAAACTATGTTATCCTGAGGTCGCCATAGGCAGCGCGCCTTTTGTAAGCAGTGATTATCTTCTTCACGTGTGAAAGGAGGACTGTATCATGTCAGAGGCATACACCAACGTGCCCGGCCAACGGCTCGACATCCCCGATCCCACCGTCTCCCTCAGCGGCACGACGATGGGCGGCGCGAACTACAAGGTGCTCGGCACGATCATGCAGACGGTCGTCATGCACCTCCGCGCCGGCCAGACCGTCTATACCGAGACCGGCGCCCTCTCCTGGATGCAGGAGGGCATCCGCATGGACACCAATATGCGCGGCGGGCTGGGCGGCATCTTGGGCCGCGTGTTCACCGGCGAGTCGCTCTTCGTGGCCAACTTCACCGCCGAGCGTGACAACGCAATGATCGCCTTCAGCGCTGAGTTCCCCGGCAAGATCATCCCGATCAACGCTAGCACAGGGACAATCCATCGTCGCCCAGCGTGATTCCTTCCTGGTGGCCGAGAAGTCGGTCAATATGGCGGTTCAGTTCCAGCGCCGCTTCGGTGCCTTCTTCGGCGGCGAGGGCCTGCTCATGCAGCGCTTTGACGGTCCGGGCACGGTGTTCGTTGCGCTGGACGGCGAGGTGGTGGAATATACGCTGGGGCCAGGCGAACGCCTGAAGGTGGACACCGGCCACGTGGCGCTCTTCGAGCCGTCGGTCGAGTTCTCGGTCGAGCTGGTGAAGGGGTTTAAGAACATCCTGTTCGGCGGCGAAGGGCTGCTCTTCGCAACGCTCACCGGCCCCGGCAGGGTCTGGCTGCAGAGCATGCCGATGTCCAAGCTGGCCGGCGCGATCGCCCAGTACTTGCCCTCAGCCGAAGGCAGCAAGCAGGGATTGAGCATCAACCTAGGCGGATAAAGCGCAGAGGTGCGCTGCCTGAACGTCATGCGCGCGTTGCTCGTCGCAGATGGCCAACTGACCTTCGTCGCTGACCATCCCAGGCCGGATCCGCCGCCTGGCGAGGCGCTGATCCGCGTGGCACGCGCCGGCATCTGCAACACCGACCTCGAGATCGTCAAAGGCTATTTTGGGTTTCGCGGTGTGCTGGGCCATGAGTTCGTCGGCGTCGTGGAAGCGCTCAACCCGCTGCCGGGTCAGCCACTCCACGTCCAGGTCGGCGACCGCGCTGTGGGCGAGATCAACTGCGTCCCGTGCGACGCGCCAGCCCGCACCGCCAGTGAGCGCGCCCAATCCCCCGACCGCACTACGCTGGGCATCGCCGGTCGCAACGGGGCGTTTGCCGACTACACGACCCTGCCGATTGTCAATCTGCACCGTATCCCAGACCACGTGAGCGACGACGAGGCCGTCTTCGTCGAGCCTTTGGCGGCGGCCTGCCAGGTGCTGGAACAGGTGCACATCCGGCCCACCGACCGCGTGGCCGTGTTGGGCGATGGTAAGCTGGGCCTGCTGTGTGCACAGGTCATCGCTGCCGGCGCGCCCTGCGCGCTGACTGTGATCGGCAAGCACGCCGGCAAGCTGGGCCTGGCGCACCAGTGGGGGCTACGCACTGCTCATGTGGACGAGGCTCCGCTGCGCGCCTTCGACATGGTGGTGGAGTGCACTGGCTCGCCGGCTGGCTTTGAGCACGCTCGCCAACTCCTGCGCCCGCGCGGGACGCTGGTCCTGAAGAGCACCTACCACGGCCTGCCACAGGTCAATCTAACGATGATCGTCGTGGACGAGATCACTGTCGTCGGCTCGCG
>DAOTYZ010000187.1:0-2383 GCA_034434555.1 Candidatus Roseilinea sp. | reverse complement strand
GCGCGCTTGAACATCGGCAAGCTCGGCTGCATCTGCCGCACCTATATTCGCAACGCCTACGGCGATATGCGCGATGCGCTGAACGCCGGCCTGCCGTCTGATCGCTTCGAGGTCGAATGGTGGCTGGATCGCGCCGTTGTTGACGGCGAGCATCGCATGGCCAACGGCCACCTGGTCTTCAAAGCGGATCAGCCGGCGCTGCGCATCGCCATCCCGCGCGACTTTCAGGCGCTCAAACGCGCCGATGGCCAGGCTGCGCTGCGCTGGCGCATGGAGATCCGTGCGCGCTTTGAAGAAGCGTTTGCCCAGGGCTATGCGGTCGTTGACTTCGCTCTCGAAGCAGAGCGCGGGGTATATACGCTGGTTCGGCTATCGGGCTAAGTTGGCCCTTACGCGTGCCTCAGATAGAGGTGCTAGGCTGACGATACATGGAAATCTTCACCTCCCTCCTGACGGGCTTCTTGGTCTTCATCGTTCTGCTCGGGCCATTGATGCTCATCCACGAGCTTGGCCACTTCGTCGTGGCCAAGAAAGCGGGCATTCGGGTGGAGGAGTTCGGTTTGGGGCTCCCGCCGCGCGCAGCGCACCTGTTCAAGCTCGGCGAGACCGAATACACCCTCAACTGGCTGCCGATCGGTGCGTTCGTGCGCATGACGGGCGAAGAGAACCCAGAGGACCCGCGCAGTTTTGCCGCCCAACCGAAGCGCTGGCGCCTGGCCACGCTGGCGGCCGGCCCGCTGATGAACTTCCTAGGCGGCTTCGTCATCCTCACGCTGGCCTACTTGTTCTTCGCAACGCAGCCCACCGAGTTCCGCTATCGAATCAACCAGGTCATGGCCGGCAGTCCCGCCGAGCAGATCGGCCTTCAACCTGGCGATGCGATCCTCGCGGTCAACGGCGCCGACATGATTCAGAAGCTTGAGCCGGCCAGCGGCGTCCAGCCGGATGTGGGCGCGTTGCGCCGGCAGGTGCGCCAGTTCATCGGTCAGCCGATAGAGATCGTGGTGCTGCGCGCGGGCGAGCCGGAGCAGATCGTCAGGCTGTCTGGCCGCTTGCCCCCAGACGCCAACGCCGAAGCCCCCCTCGGCGTCAGCCTCATCATTGAGGTCACCAAGTCCGAACGGGTGGCCTATACCTTGCCCGAAGCCCTCCTCGCTGCCGGTCTGGAGGTCGGCGGCGCGATCGCTGCGCTGGTTCAGCTCCCGGTGCGGCTCGTCAATCAGACGCTCGCGCTAGAACAATTACGGCCGATCAGCGTGGTGGGCATCACCAACATCGGCGTCGAGCTGATTGATTCCAGCGTCACCGAGTCGCAGGGGTTGATGCCCTTCCTGCGCTTTGCCGCAGTGGTCAGCATCGCCATAGCGCTCACCAACCTGCTGCCTCTACCAGCGCTGGACGGCGGTCGTATCCTCTTTATACTGATCGAAGCGCTGCGCGGTCGGCGCGTTGATCCGCGACGCGAGCAGTGGGTTCATGCTGTCGGTTTCGCTTTCTTGCTCGCCCTATCGGTCGTGGTTATCATCATGGACATCGTGAATCCCGTCTCAATCCGCTGAGCATGAGCGAGAAGAGAACATCAGGTGGGCGCCTCAGCCTAGACGAGGCGCTGGCCATCCTGGCTACAGAGGACACGCCGAGCCCAGCATGCCTCAAAGCCTTCTCAGACCTTTCAGGCGAACAGCTCGCGCGCTGGCGGGAGGTCTGGTTTGCCCTGTCGCCTGGCCGGCGCGCGGCGCTCATCGAGCAGATGCGCGAGCTGGCCGAGGAGGATATCGAGGCCGACTTCCGCGCCTTGTTCCGCATCGGCCTCGAGGACCCCGATGCGCGGGTGCGCCTGGCATCGGTGGAAGGGCTATACGAGGAAGAACACCCCGAGCTCATCGCGCCGCTCATCAAGCTCGCCCATGATGATCCCGACGAGTTGGTGCGCGCGGCAGCGGTAGAGCTGCTGGGCCAGTTCATGTATGCCGGCGTGCTGGGTCGGTTGAGTCGCGAGCGACATGACCAAGTCTATGTGGCGTTGATGCGCGCGCTGCTCACCTCGCCAGGCCATTCCATCGTTCACCGCCGCGCGCTTGAGTCGCTCGCCTGTGTCACCAACGAAGAGGTGGACCTGCAAATCCGTCAGGCTTACTATGCCGAAGATGAGTTGCTGCGGCTGAGCGCGATCATCGCGATGGGGCGCAGCAGCAACCGCGCGTACTGCGCGCTGGTCCGCGATGAGCTGCGCAGCGTCTCGCCGCTGGTGCGCCGCCGCGCAGCCGAGGCCGCCGGCCAACTTGAGGATGAAGAAGCCGTGCCGCTCTTGGCCGAGTTGCTAGACGACCCCAGCGACGAGGTGCGCTTCGCGGCCATGGATGCCTTGGCGCTGATCGGCGGC
>DAOTYZ010000186.1:0-5916 GCA_034434555.1 Candidatus Roseilinea sp. | reverse complement strand
TTTAAGTTGTTCCCCTTGTTTCTGGTGCCGCCTTTCGCCGTGCTGCTTGCGCCGCGTTGGCGTGAGCGCGCACTGTTGTTCACGATTCCCGTTGCAGTCTTCGCGGTCAGCGCGCTGCCCTTCCTGAGCACGCCGGCGTTTGTCAGCGGGGTGCTCTTCAACTTTGAAGGCGTACGGCTGTTCTCGGCGGTACAAGTGTTCGCCACGCCTGTTTCGCTATTTTTGGTCGCCTACGCAGTGTTATTGCTGGTGCTCATCGTGCGTCCCTGGGCACTCACTCGACCGATGGATGTCTGGTTAGCCGGCGCGGTCGTCTTCAGCAGCTTCTTCCTCTTCTCCTGGTCGCAGTTTTACTGGGCAGTATGGCTGACGCCCTTTATCGTGGCGTTGGCTGCTCACAATATCAGCCGAAGCCGCTACTGGTTGACGCTGTGGCTGGTTATCGAGGCAAGCTTTGTAGTCCTGCTCTTCAGCCTTCATCGTGACTTTAGCATTGGTCTGCTGGCCGGCACGTCGCTCTCCTTTCGTTTTGCTCAGCTCGACACCGTGCTTGCGCTCTTTGCGCCTGCGCTAAGTCAACCCGCGGAAATTTTGTGGACGGCAGCGCGCAGCGCCCAAACCGCGGCGCGATTGTTGGTGCTTGTTGGTGCGTTTGTGCTGCTGGTTGCGCCGAGGGCAAGCCTCTGGCGACGCGCAGTTGCTGAGCAGCTCAATCGTGTTAGCCTGGCCCAGCTCAGCGTTTTGCTCGTCACGCCGACGCTGATCGGCTTGCTCGCTGCGGCGAGCGTGTTCGCTTTGTCGCGTCACGCTGTGGCCCGCGAATATGGCTTTAACGAGGCGCAGCGCGCTGTGCTTACCCTAGAGCAGCCGTCTCTGATCCAAAGGGTGCCGCCAATAACGGCGACGCTCAACGGACTGCTCCTGAACGTTATGCCTGGCGAAAGCAGCACGCTGCCATCTGAGCTACAGGCATGCATCCTCGTCTCTGGTGGCGAGCATTGCGCGCGCGGGGCGCTGATGGGGAACAGCTATGGATTTCGACTACCCACGCCAGTAGTGCTTTATAACCAGCCGGTGACTGTTGCGTTTCAACTGGCTGAGCCGGCGGCCAATACCCGCGTGGTGCTGCCGGTCGCGTCGTTGCCTGCTGCGCGTCGTCCACAGGATTTTCAACTGCTCCAACCGCAAGTTGCGCTCACCGGCCATGTCGTGCGCATGACCTTGTTGCGCTCGTTCGATCCAGGTCAAGCGCTCACCGAGGTAAGCGCGCGCTTGACCCAGGATTGGCGGTTGTTTGTCGTGTGGCCGCTGGTTGTGATGGTCTTCGTCTTCTCGGTCTCACAAACCATTCGTGCGTCATTTAAGAAGTCTTCATCTAAGAAGTCTTCATCGGGCTCAAATGTACAACCTTTGTATTCTTCCGGCCAGCAGGACGATCAGTCACTTCACTGATTCCTATCATCAGTGTTGATCAATCGGTGAGGCGTAGCCGGGAGAGGAGCAGTCGCTGGCTTTAATGCTGGGGACCAGTAACCGTATTTGCGCAGCAACGGAAATGTGACCAGCGTGACCACAACAGCATCCAGCAGATTTAGTTTGTGGCGCCATTCGTCGTCGAGCATTAGCTTGACCAGCCCGGTGCGAAAGCGGTTGGCGTTGCCGGCGATAATGTGATGGTGGCGAATATCAATAGCATCTTTGCCGATAAGGGGGAGGGCTGCCTCTGGCTCTCCGGCGTGGTTCAGGATGCGTCGGAAGGTTCTGCGCGGCTGGTTTACAAAGTCCTCGTAACGAACAAGCATGTAGCGCGCCGGATCTCTTTCCCATAACAAGTCGGCGAGGCTATTCAAGATGAGCCAGGCGGCTGCGCTGCGCAGCGCAGTATGACGCTCCATGTAACGAGTACCTTTGGCGGTCGGATAGGTCTTGACGCGCTGCCAGGAGTATGCTGTGGCGCGGGCGTCTCGCACCAGATGCACAATGCGTATATCTAGAGAGGGAAGCAAGCGCAAGAGGTAGGAATAGGTGGGGTATTTGGACGTGTCCACGATCAGGCGACAGCCAACGTGTTCCTGAATCGCCCGATACAGCCGCTCCGTCACAGCAAGGTAATTGCGCACGTTTGCCGGCAAGCTGTCTAAGGAATGCGATGTAAGCAGACGAGGCAGACCACGCAGCTTTACAAAACTGTCGCGGGCTTGACGCAGTTCTTTCGCTACTTTGGCATCGTAGCTGCCGATTATTTGACCGAAAACTGGCGACCAGAATGAGCAGCTCAGGATGGGTGCCCCGCAGCTACAGCATTCATCCGTCAACCAGCCTTTGTCCCAGATGCGCTGCATCTCCCCAGCGCAGAAAACACCATTGATTTGGTTCAGCGCAGCGCCCAGGACAGTGCTGCCGCTGCGCGAATTGCCTGTGATGAAGAGGATGCGAATAGGCGTAGACATGGCTTCATGATTGTATAGCCGCTCTCAGCATGACAGTGAGGCGAGGTATTTGGTGGCTGCGTGGAGCTCCGGTCGGACAGGCGTTCAGATGCTTCTCTGGGCTCAGCATAACAAGGGGTGGGCGCGTTGTTTGGTGGCTTCGCAGCGCTTTAGTTGGATGGGATTTAGATACCTCGCTCTGCGAGCGCAGCAAGCACGAACGATTGCCCCGATGTGTGAATGCGCCTGTTTAGGCGGGTGTATTGGGCAAAATGCTGGGTGGGCGAACGGCACCGCCGTCGCCCACCCTCTATGCTTTACCCCTCGCTGGCAGCATCGCTTGGTGGAAGGTTGCCCGTGTTGGTGAATGCATCCCCTGCGGCTGCCGGTGAACGATAATCTGCGCGCTAAACATGCGCGCGCTAAAAGCTTACCCCGCCCTGCTGCGCGCCTACTGGGAGCGCGCTGTGGCCTATCGGGCAGTGTTCGTCGTGGCGCTGCTGAACGCCGCGTTCCCGCTGGTGATGATGGCGATCTGGATCGGGATGGCCCAGGATGGCCCGGTGGCCGGCTACACCGCCGCGGACTTCGCCGGCTACTATCTATCCGCCATTCTCGTCCGGCGCGCCACCGGCGTAGGCATCATCCAGGACGCTGAGCGCATGGTGCGCACAGGCGAGCTTTCGGTCTATTTGATTCGCCCGTTGGGGGTCCTCCATCATTTCTTCGCCCGTGTGCTGGCCAACCGACCACTGGCCGCAGCAGTGCCGGCTGTGCTCGTGGCCTTGGCGGCGCTGCTCATCCCCGGCCAGCAATTCGACCTGCGCCTGTTGAATCTCCTGTTGTTTGGGCTAGCGTGTGGGGTGGGGTTGGTGTTTGAGTTCCTGATGCAATACCTTGTCGCGGGTCTATCCTTCTGGATCGTGCAGACGCAGGGGGTATCTGCGGCCTACCAGTTCGTGCGCGCGTTTCTGGGCGGCTACATCGTGCCGCTGGCGCTCTTCCCCCCTGCGCTGAGCGCGATCCTGATCTGGCTGCCCTTTCAGGTGAGCGTGGCGCTGCCGGTTGAATTACTCACGGGCCGGCTTGACCTGGTGCAGGGCGCGCTGCGGCTGGGGGCGGGGATCGCCTGGACGGGGCTGGCCGGGCTGGGGGCGCAGATCGTCTGGAGCGCCGGCCTGCGCAGTTACACGGCGGTGGGAGCTTGACCATGCATTGCCTGTGGCAAAGCGCGCGCCGTCACGCCGGCTTGCTCAGGTTGTTCATCCAGAACAGCCTGCTGGCCAACCTGGAATATCGCGTGAACTTCGCCGGCGCGCTGATGATGTCGCTGCTCGACGCGCTGTGGGCGGTGGGCGGCGCGCTGCTGTTCTACACCCATCGCACGGCCATCGGGGGCTGGACCTTCCACGAGGCGTTGATCGTGATCGGCCTGTTCTTCATCGCCTCGGGCTTCGTAGATGCCGTCATGCAACCGAACGTGCGCGATGTGATCGAGGCCGTGCGCAGCGGGACGATGGACTACACGCTCATCCGGCCCATCAACCCGATGTTTCACGCCACGCTGCGCCGCTTCCGCTTCGAGAAATTATCCGGGTTGCTCGTGGGGGTGGTCTTGATCGGGTATGCTCTTACCCAGCTTCGGCTGTGGCCGGCCCCTGAGCGCTGGCTGATCTTTGGCTTGCTCGGCCTGGCTGCCGTCGCTTTGTTGTATGCGCTGATGGCAGCGCTGGCTGCGCTGTGCTTTTGGGTGGTGGACGTGGCCAACGTGGATGAGCTGGTGCTGGGCGTTTTAGAGGTAGCCCGCTTCCCGGCGCAGGCCTTCCCGGAGCCGCTGCGCGGGCTAATTTCTTTTGTCTTGCCGATCGCGTTCATCAGCACCGCGCCCGCCGAGGCATTGCTGGGCCGGCTGACGCTTCCCCTGGCGCTCTGCGGCCTGGGCTTTACCCTGTTTGCGCTGTGGCTGAGCGCCTGGGCCTGGCGGCGGGCAGTGGCGAGCTACACCAGCGCCAGTAGTTGAGCGGCCATGCGCACGCCCGTCAAGACCAACCGGCTGCTCCTCATGGTTGGGCTGGATATCAGCCTGACGCTGCTCTCGCTGTGGCTGGCGACGCAACTGCGCGCTTGGCTGCCGCTTGGCCGTCCCCTTGGCGAGCAGGGCGCTGCGCTGGAGTGGCCTATTTATGTTTTGGCCGCCTTGATTTGGGTGACGACTTTCTCGCAATTCGACCTCTATACCCGCCGGCAGACGCGCTTTCGCCAGGAAGCCCGCGCGGTGACGGTTGCCTCGCTGACCGCGCTGCTGATCTTGGCCGGCGGGCTTTACCTGAGCTTTCGGCAAGTCTCGCGCTTGCAGTTCTTCTACTTCTGTGCCTTAAACGTTGTCTCCCTCAACGCCGCCCACGCGCTGCTCTTCGCCCGCCGGCGCGCCGGCGAGCCGTGGCGCGTGCTGATCGTGGGGGCCAGTCAGCCCGGCCGTGAGCTGGCCGAGCGCCTCTCGGCCAGCGCTGCCGGCGAAGTGGTCGTCGTCGGCTTCCTGGACGACCAGCGCGCCGTCGGCTCTGAGATTTGCTCGCAACTGCGTGTGCTGGGGCGGACCGACCAGGTCGTGCCGATAGCCAGCGAGCTGTCTGTCTGTGAGGTGGTTTTGGCCCTGCCGCGCGATGCCCAGTCGCGCGCGCTTGCCTTGATCGCCGAGTTAGAGCCGCTGCCGCTGCAGGTGAGCCTGGTGCCCGATGTGCTGGACTTAGCTTGGTTCATGACGCGGGTGGAGGACCTGAACGGCATTCCGATCTTGCGCCTGCGCGAATCGCCGCTGGATGGGCCGGCGCGCGCCGTCAAGCGCGTGATGGATCTCGTGGTCAGCGCAGGGTTGCTCATCACCTGTGGCCCGCTCATGTTGCTGATTGCCATCCTTATAAAGTTGGATTCGCCTGGGCCGGCCATCATCCGCCAACAGCGGGTGGGAGAGAATGGCCGCTTATTTGAGATGCTGAAGTTCCGCACCATGCGCGCCGGCGAGGAGCAGCGCGTCCCGAAGCTCACAGACGGCCTGCATAAGCGGCCGCGCGATCCGCGCGTGACGCGCCTGGGGCGATTTTTGCGCCGCTATAGCCTGGATGAACTGCCGCAGTTGATCAACGTATTAAAGGGCGAGATGAGCTTGGTCGGCCCGCGGCCGGAGTTGCCCTGGCTGGTGGAGCGCTACGAGAGTTGGCAGCGCCGGCGGTTTGCCGTGCCGCCGGGGATGACCGGCTGGTGGCAGGTGAACGGGCGCAGCGAGCGGCCCATGCACCTGCATGTAGAGGACGACCTTTATTACATCCGCAATTACTCTCTGTGGATGGACTTAGTCATCTTGTTGCGGACGGTGCCGGCGGTGCTGAGCGGGCGGGGGGCGTTTTAGTGGATGCCTTCGGGGTCACCCTCTGCTCGGCGTGACAGCCCCCGCACGCGGGGAATTAGGCAGGGCGCTTGGTGGCTTCGC
>DAOTYZ010000185.1:0-8009 GCA_034434555.1 Candidatus Roseilinea sp. | reverse complement strand
GTCGGGCTTCTTCTCCAAGGATGAGATCCTGCTGGAGGCGCTGAAGCACAACGTGTTGGTCTTCGCGCTGCTGGCGGCCAGCGCGGTGATCACCGCGCTCTACGTGGGGCGCCAGTTGGTCCTGGTGTTCGCCGGCCAGCCGCGCAGCGCAGCGGCCGCGGGCGCGACGGAGTCGAACTGGCTGATGACCGTGCCGTTGATCGCGCTGACCGTCGGCACGGCCCTGGCCGGCCTGTTCAACTTCCCGACCACGCACGCGCTCACCGATTGGCTGGCGCCCGTCGTGCCGCACGGCGAGACGCCCAAGTTCATGCCTGAACTGGCCGCGACCTTTACCGCGTTGGGCCTCGGCGGCCTGGGGGCTGCGTGGTGGTTGTATCGCCGGCCAGAGGGCAGGTTCGGGGAGGCTAAGGCCGCCCTTGGCCGTTTTCTGGCTGGCGCGTGGCACTTCGACGCCGCCTATCGCGCCGTGGTGGTCAAGCCTTTCTACGCGCTCAGCACCATCTGCGCGCAGGTTTTGGACGTTGGGCTGATTGACGGCGCGGTGAATGGGGTGGGGCAGCTCTTTCGCCAGGCCGGCGCGACGCTGCGCAGCGTCCAGAGCGGCTTTGTGCGCAGCTATGGCTTAATAATGTTGCTGGGAATTGTAGTGGCCGTGGCCTATTTCGTCTTGAACGCCAGATAATAGTCTCGAAAAACTGCACAGGAGGGTGACAATAGTCGTTCAAACCAAAACCGTCCATACTGATTCTAATGATCCGCAGCCACAGGGCTATCTGGTTCGGCCGGACGATGACAAGCCCTATCCGGGCATCGTGTTGATCCAGGAGTGGTGGGGCATCGAGCCGCACATTCGCGAGCTGGCCATTCGGTTGGCCACTTCGGGCTTCGTCGTGCTCGTCCCAGACCTCTACCACGGCAAGGTTGCCACCGAGCCGGACGAGGCACAGAAGATGCTGATGATGACCGTGCAGAACATGGAGCGCGCCATTCGCGAGATCACGCTGGCGCTGGATTTCCTGCGCAACGATCCGGGCGTGCAGCCCAAGAAGCTGGGGCTGATGGGCTTCTGCATGGGCGGCTTGCTCACCTTCAAAACGGCCGAGCGCTACCCGCATTTAGGTGCGATCTCGCCCTGGTATGGCGGCGGCTATGACCCGACGCCGGAGGACGTGGCAAAAGTGACCGCGCCGGTGCTGGCCATTTACGGCGAGAAGGACACAGGCATCCCGCTGGAGCAGGTGCGCAAGATCGAGAAGCTTTATAAGGACGCCGGCAAGGACATCGAAGTGCGCGTTTATCCGAACGCCGGCCACGCCTTCAATAACCCTGACCACGGCATGTATGTCCCAGAGGCGGCGAAGGATGCCTGGGCCAGGGCGGTGAGGTTCTTTAGGGAGAGGTTGGGGTAGGGGGCGTGTTGCGTAGTGCGTATTACGTATTACGTATTGCGTATTCCGTATTGCGTATTGCGTAGGGCGTAGATGCTGTCGCTGATCACGTTTATCCCGCTCGCTGGGGCGCTGGCGGTGGCCTTAGCGCCTGAGCGCTGGGCGCGCTGGGCTGCATTGGCGGCGTCATTAGCCGCTTTTGTCGTCTCGCTGGGGCTGCTGGCCGGCTTCGACGCGGCCCAGGCCGGCTATCAGTTCGTCGAGTCGGCGTCATGGCTGCCGCAGTTGGGTATCGGCTACAAGCTGGGCGTGGACGGCGTGAGCCTCTGGCTGGTCCTGCTCACCACGTTCATCTTCCCGATTGCGCTGTGGTTCTCCGCTGAATCCATCAAGGAGCGCGAGAAGGCTTACTACGCGCTGATGCTCTTGATGGAGACGGCGACGCTGGGGGTGTTCCTCGCCCTGGACATGTTCCTGTTCTATGTGTTCTGGGAGTTCGCGCTGGTGCCGATGTACTTCATCATCGGCCTTTGGGGGGGCGAGCGGCGCACCTACGCGGCGGTCAAGTTCTTCCTCTACACGATGGCCGGCAGCGTGCTGATGTTAATCGCCATCCTGGTGCTGGGCATCGGTGCGGGGACGTTTGACCTGGAGGCGATCGCGCAGGACAAGGGCGCGTTTGCGGCCAACGCGCTGCTCTTCCTCGCGTTCGCCATCGCGTTTGCGATCAAGGTGCCGGTCTTCCCCTTCCACACCTGGCTGCCGGATGCGCACGTCGAGGCGCCCACTGCCGGCTCGGTGATCCTGGCCTCTGTGCTGCTCAAGATGGGTAGCTATGGCCTGATCCGCTATAACCTCCAGTTGTTCCCCGAAGCTAGCGCGGCCTTTGCGCCGCTGATGATCGTCCTGGCGATTGTCGGCGTCCTCTACGGCGCGTTGGTGGCCTTCGCCCAGAGCGATGTGAAGAAGCTGGTGGCCTATTCCTCGGTCAGCCACATGGGCTACATCCTGCTCGGCACGTTCGCCCTCAACCAAATTGGCATCCAGGGCGCGCTCCTTCAGATGGTCAACCACGGCCTGAGCACAGGCGGGTTATTTTTGATCATCGGCTTTCTCTATGAGCGCCGGCACACGCGCGAGATGAACAAGTTCGGCGGCCTGTGGGCGCGCATGCCGCTCTACGGCACGCTGGCGCTGATTTTGGCCCTCAGCTCGGCCGGCTTGCCGGCCCTCAACGGCTTCGTCGGCGAGTTCGTCATCCTTCAGGGCGCCTTTTTGGTTAGCCCGCTCGCAGCGGCGTTTGCCGCGGTCGGCATGGTGCTCAGCGCGGTGTATCTGCTCACCATGTTTCAGAAAGTCTTTTTGGGGGAGAGCCGCGACGCAGCCAACGCGGCGCTGCGCGACCTGAATTGGCGCGAGGTGCTCGCCGTGGCGCCGCTGATCGCCTTGTGCTTTGTGATCGGCCTCCAGGCGACGCCGTTCTTCAACTTGATGAGCAGCAGCGTGGCCAGCCTGCTGGCCGCAAGCGGCCTGGCCCTGCGCTAGTGGGGTCATTGGCACCCTGCCTCACCATTCTGAGTAACTGTGTTGAATGTCAAAGGGTGCTCGGAGACAAGTTCGGCTTCCACAGCTGATTGTGCCTGAGCATCGCGTTCAAGATGCACACTCAGCATGACAGCCCCCTTTCTTTCCCCCGCACGCGGGGGAATTGGGGGTGGCATAAGTGACTTCGCGGGGCTTTGGTCGGGCCTTGTATCACCTTCAAGTGGCGCACTCCCCTTAATCTGCCCGTCATCGGGGTATGGTAAGGTCTCAGAATAGTTCGGCCTCATCCCGCGCGGATGAGCCTGGTCAACAAACTCCGCAAAAGGCAGGTAATCAGTTTCATCAACATGTCCGCTTCTAACCCTCGAATTGCTCAACCATCCCCGAGAGTGCCTCACTCCCTTGTCGTGCCGGCGGTGAAACAGAACCCCGTGCGTGCTGTGCCGTTCACCAAGCAGTATGGATTCCGACGCACCGTGGTGCAGCGGGTGGAGGACTTTCTAAAAGCCAACCACCTGCGCACGCGCGACCTGCCGGCCATGTATGTCAAGTCGGCCATTAGCCTGTCATGGTGGATCATCAGCTACGCGCTGCTGCTCCACAGCGGCTTTGCCGGCTGGCCGCTGCCGCTCGCGCTGCTGTTCGCGCTCTCCTTCGGCCTGGCCACCAGCGGCATCGGCTTCAACATCATGCACGACGCCAATCACAACGGCTATTCCGATCGGCCGTGGGTCAATCGCTTGTTCGGCTTGACCGTAGAGCTGGTCGGTTTGAGCAGCTTTATCTGGCGACAGCAGCACAACATTTGGCATCACACCTACACCAACATCGCCGGCCTGGACGAGGGCTTGGAAATGGACGGTTGGGTGCGCAACAGCCCGAGGGATGTGTGGAAGCCCATTCACCGCTTCCAGCACATCTATGCGCCGATTGTGTATGCCCTGGCCGGCGTTGGGTTGCTTTTTGGACGCAACTTCCAGGTCTATTTCACCGGCAAGTCCGGCGAGACCTTCCGGTATCCACCGATGACGCGCAACGACAAGATCATCTTCTGGATCGGGCGCTTGATCAACCTGATGGTTTACATTGTGCTGCCGATGCTCGCCTTCGGCCCTATAGGGGGCCTGTTGATCTTCGCCTTCTCATCCGTGGTCACCGGTTTCGTCATGGCGGTCATCCTACAGATGGCCCACGTGACGGCTGATGTGGACTTTCCAGAACCCACTGGCGACCCGCTGAAGATCGAGAACGAATGGGCCATCCATGAGGTTCAGACCACGAGCAACTTTGCGCCCAACAACCGCATCTTGAATTGGTATGTCGGCGGCTTGAATTACCAGATCGAGCATCACCTCTTCCCTCATATATGCCATTTGCTTTACCCGAAGATCGCGCCGATCGTGCGCGCCACGTGCGAGGAATTCGGACTGCCCTACCAGTCATACCCGACCTTCCGTGCGGCGCTGAAGAATCACTGGCGTTCGCTGCGCGAATTTGGCCGTCCGCCTGAGCCGGTGAGTGGATGATTCTCGCGCTCCCGCCCGACCGCAAGCACACGCCTCGCGTAGTCCTCATCGGTCGGCGAGCGCCCTACACGAGAAAGGGTGGGCGACGGCATGGCCGTTGCCTGCCCAGAGTAAGCTGTGAATGCCCCCTTCTCATCAGGCACAGGTAGAATGCGATTGTAGTTTGGGATAGTGCGCTGTGTCTGGAGAAAGTCAACGTCTGTATGTCAATTCCTACAGTTTGCCGGCTGATTGGCAGATCGAGCAGGCAGACATCGTCTCCTCGCCCCTCTCGCTGACGACGCTAGAGACAGACCTCGAGCAAAGTCTCCGTGCCCCGCTTGCCTCACTGCCGCTGACCGAGCTGTGCGGTGCCACCACCAGCGTGGTGATTGCCTGCGATCAGTGGCCGACTGATGCCGTTCGTCAAATCATGCTGCGCAAGGTGCTGGCCCAGCTTGAGCAGGCAGGGGTTGACCCCAGCCGCATTACGGTGCTGGTGGCCTCGGCTCTGCGTGATCCGCTCACTCCGCGGCAGCGCGCTGCGCAGCGCACGACGCACACGAGCGAGTTCGGCGGCGCGCAGATGATTCAGCACGATCCGGATGACAAGCGCATCCTGGATGACCTGGGCAATGTCGAGGGGGTGCCGTTGGCGATACACTACCTGGCCGTTGAGGCTGACTTGCTGATCGCGCTGTTTGCCGCGCCGCTCGAGGCGGATCTCAGCTACGTGGGGGGATGCGCGGCGATCGCGTATGGCCTCGCCGGCCAGGACACGCAGCGCGAACTGCACACCACCCGCTTCTACGATGATCAGCTCGAGGCGCAGCCCGCCGACCGTCCGCTGCGCCAATACGTGATGCAGGAGGGCGCACGGCGCGCCGGCTTGGTATTTGCCGTGGGTGCGCTTGTGGATGCGCGCGGCTGCGCGATCGCCGTCAAAGCCGGCGCACCGACTGCCGTAGAGTACGCGCTGTCTCAGATCGCGCTCGGCGCGTATGGCGCTACAGTTGAAGCGCCTCGCTATGATGTGCTGCTCGCTCAACCAGAAGGCAGCGCGACAGGTGGAGGCACCCTCTTCGATGCCGGTTTGGCTGCGATTCGCCAGGGACTGCCCAGCCGGTCCGTCTTGGCGCCTGGTGGCGTCTTGGTGCTTCCCATCCGCCATCAGGATGTTCAAACCGAAGCCGTGCGCACCTTCTACGAGACCCTGAGTTGGGCCGACTCGCCCGAGGTGCTCGTGCAACGGCTGCGCGGGAATAGCCTGCGGGATGGCGAGATACAAGCCTATCTGATCGGTCATCTGGCGCAGCGCTATCGGATCATCCTCGCCGGCCCTCAACAGCGCGGGCCGGCGTTTAGGGGCTACTTTCTCTACGCGCCGAGCATGCGCGACACCGCCGAGCTGGCGGAGAACTTCGTCAGCAAATATCCGCGCGCGCTTGTCGTGCGCCGCGCGCTCACAACCCTGCCGGTGTATAGCGAGATGCGCTTCGCGCTTGATGCGCTGCGCAACGGGCACGCGACGCCTGGGCGGTGGAACTAGCGCACCCCGATCGTGTAGAGGATAACCAGGTTATCCATCACGGCGGCGCGGCCAGGTTGCGCGACGGCCAAGCGCTCCGCGCCGGCATACATGCCGATGACCAGCGGATAGGCGCCAGGCGGCAGTCCATCGGGGATGCGCAGCGCGTAGGTATCCTCGACGACGGTATCAGCAACCCAGAGCGAGGTGGGCGCGGGCAGTCCGTTGTGCCTCGGTGCCCGATCGTCGCCCTGGGCGATGACCCCAGCGCGATCTGGCGTAAATAGATACCAGCCGACGTTGTAATCGCGCCTCACCGGCCCCGTCGCTCGCCACCGCACGCGAAATTGCACGGTCTGGCCGGGCGCGTATATCGGGCGGGGGAGGGTGACTGACTCCAGAATGATCGGTCGCATGTCCACGTTTAGCACGATTCGACCGCCCGTGCTCACCGTCAGCGTCAAGCGCTGGCCGGCGGCGAGCTTTGTGCCCCCCGCCGGCTCCGTGCGCAAGATTGTGCCTTCTGCCGAGAAGTCCACTGCCTCGGTCACAACGACGCTCCAGCCAAGCTGGCCGAGCGATTGAACGAGCGCGTCATCCAGCACCTTTCCCACCAAGTCATCTGGAACCTCGCGGCCCTCGGCCGGCTTGCTCACCACGATGTCAACGACCGTGCCGGATGCGACCAGCGTGCCGGCAGCCGGTCGCTGCGCGACCACGCGTGTGTAGAGGGTTGTGTTCTCTAGATCAATGCGCTCTTCAACCACCCGAACGCCCAAGCCCAGCGCTGCGAGCTGCGCCTGAACTGCCTCTGGCGATTGGCCGGCCAGGTCGGGCACCATGATCTGGACCGGAGGTGACGCGGTCGGCGGCGCAGTCGGCGATGGCGCGATCGGCATGACCGCTGCGGCAGGCGTTTGATATGCCTGATAGACCAGGACGTAGAGCGGCACCAGGCCGATCACGCACAAGAACGCCACGGCTGCCAATAGCCACAGCAGCACGTCTGGGGCGCGGTTGGCCTCGTTATCCAGCGCTGTGGATGGTTGCGACCCAGGGGGTGTGACGGTTACGGATGCCTCGAGTGGCGCTATCGGCAGCGTGGCGAACGGTGAGCGCGCAGCCGGCAGGTTGACCAGCGTCTCCGCCTGGCCCTGCGATGCGTATTGCGCGAGCGCCTGGGCGAGCTGGTTGGCGTCTTGGTAGCGCTGCGCAGGCGCTTTGGCCAGCGCACGCAGGACGATGCGCGCAAGCTGGGCGGGCACTGCCGGGTTCATGCTCTGGATCGGCGGCGGTGCAGCAGTCAAATGCATATACGCCAACTGCGCTGGATCATCCGATCGGAAGGGCAAATTCCCCGTCAGTAACTCGAATAAGAGCACGCCGATGCTATAAACATCGCTGGCCGGCGTGGGCGCGTTGCCGGCTGCCTGCTCCGGCGCGTAGTAATGTGGCGACCCCCAGACCGTGTCGGTGCGCTGCGGCTCGCCGGCATAGGCTCGCGCAATGCCAAAGTCGGTCACCTTAGCGCGCCCGTCGGGCGTGATGAGGATATTCTGCGGTTTGATGTCGCAATGCACCAGGCCGCGCTGATGGGCGTGGCCCACCCCTTCACAGACCTGGCGCGCGATTGATACAGCCTCTTGCACGCGCAAAGGCTGGCCGGCAGCCATACGGGAGAGGATGAACTGCTTCAGATCTTGGCCGTCCACCAGCTCCATCACGATGTAGTGTTGTTCGCGGCCGGCCCATTCGTCGCGTCCGACGTCGTAGATGGTGACGATGTTAGGATGGTTGAGGTTAGCCGCAGCCTGCGCTTCCTGGCGAAAGCGCTGGGCAAACTGTGGATCGGCGGCAAACGCATCGCGCAATAGCTTAACTGCTACCGGGCGGTTGAGCAGCGTGTCCTGTCCGCGGTATACCACCGCCATGCCACCTTCGGCCAGGGCCGAGAGCAGGCGATAACGGTTGCCGAGCAACCTGACCGGCGGCGAGCTGCCGACGAGTGCGCTCATTTGGTGTCGCGGATTTTACTGACGC
>DAOTYZ010000184.1:0-4959 GCA_034434555.1 Candidatus Roseilinea sp. | reverse complement strand
AGGTCGGCCACCAGTTGTTCTCGACAGGCGAACCGGTCGAGGCCGGCGTATGGCCCAGCGTTGGCGTTCATGCGGGCCGTCTCGTCCATCACCTCGATAAAGGGCAAGTGGTGGCGCTTGCCCACCTCGTAGTCGGTGAAGTCGTGGGCAGGCGTCACCTTCACCGCGCCGGTGCCGAAGTCCTTGTCAACTACCGGGTCGGTGATGATCGGGATGGGGCGACCGAGCGCCGGCAGAACAGCGTGACACGCCACCCGGTGGGTGTAGCGATCGTCTTCCGGGTGCACCATCACGGCGGTGTCGCCCAGAATGGTCTCTGGCCTGGTGGTGGCAACGGTGATCCACTCGGTGGCGCCTTCGGCCCAGCGACCGCTGCCCCAGGGATGGTGCGGGCCTTCCCAGCGGTTGGTCTGTATCGGATAGCGCACGTAATACAGGAAGCCTGGCTCGCCCTCTTCCTCGGTCTCCACTTCCAGGTCGCTCACGCCGGTCAGTTGGACGGGATCCCAGTTCACCATGCGCGTGTCGCGGTAGATCAACCCCTTGTCGTATAGGCGTTTGAAGGCTGTGCGCACGGCCAGCGAGCGCGCCTCGTCCAGGGTGAACGCCTCGCGATCCCAATCCACGCTGATGCCCATCGCGCGCTGCTGGCTATTGATGATGCGGTGCGAATGCTCCTTCCACTTCCAGACCTCGGCCAAGAACTCGGCGCGGCTCATCTGCCGCCGGCTGCGCCCTTCTTGCTCCAGCTTGCGCTCGACCACGGCTTGGGTGGCGATGCCGGCGTGGTCAGTCCCAGGCACCCAGAGCGTCCGCGCGCCCTTCATCCGGTGATAGCGCGTCATGAGATCTTCGATCGCGCTGGTGAGCGCATGGCCCATGTGCAGCGTGCCGGTGACGTTGGGCGGCGGGATGGTGATGATGAACGGTGGCTCGTTAGGGTCCAGATACAACTGGTTCTCCGGCTTGAAGTACCCGTTTGTCTCCCACCATTCGTAGATGCGGCGCTCAACCGCCTTTGGGTCATACGTTTTGGCTAGTTCGGTCATGGCTCACACCACCTTTCTAAAACAAAAGCGCCCTCTCAGTCCTATGTCGGACGAGAAGGGCGCTTCCCGCGGTACCACCGACGTTCGCCCGCCTGCGATGGCGAGCGCACTCAACTTCGCGCTAACGGGCGAATCCCGGACTCGGCTACTCGACAGTTCACCGAGCCAACTCACGAGCGACGTTCGGCAACTGCTCTCCGATGCGCGCTCTCAGCCCAGGGCGCGCACGCTCTGTCGGCGCACGTTTGCCTACTCCTCTCGATCACCGTTGTTGGCTATGCAGTTGTTTCTACAACAATTATACTCTACGACCGCGCAGTGCGCGGGGTGGGTGCATTCATGGATGGGGGCAATGCCCCCTTCTTATTCCCCCGCACGCGGGGGAAGGTTTCCACATAATAGAGCGCCGCGCTTCTAGGTTGCCCCCATTGGTGAACGCACCCGGGGTGGGTGCATTCACAGTTCGGGGCAAGGCCGATCTCACGCGGAGACGCGGAGAACGCGAAGAATTTGAAAGTACAGCATCCTTGGTCACTGCCTGGAAGGCGCACTGTATTGCCCCCATTGGTGAATGCACCCCGCGGGGTGCATTCATGGAATGGAGGCAGAACACTCTGGGTGGGCGACGGCAGTGACGTCGCCCACCCTCTACAAGATTCACCTTCGCTGGCAGGCTGGCGCGGCTGGCAAGCAGCTTGCCCCTTCATCCTCCTGCAGGCTGCGAGTCTGTGGCACGCTGAGCTTACGTTGTCGGGTTGCCCAAATACGCAGCCAGCTCCAGCATGGGGTAGCTCACCCGCTGGCCGTATGGACGCCGGCCTTTGTTGAAAGTCGCATCTATGCCGATCTTGGTTCCAATGCCCTTGCTGTCGTTGGCTGGATCCATCTCGTGCCCTTGAGCGCCGGGCACGGTAAAAATGTCTCGCCCCCAATCCACCCGCGTGGTCAACGCCCATAGCAAATCGCTAGGGTCGTAGATGTTCACATCGTCCTCTACTACAACGCAGATGCGAAAGTTTGGATGGGCGGCGAACGCAGCCAACGCCACGTTGCGCGGTTCGCCCATGTTGGTCTTCTTGCCCAGTTGCACCACCACGAGGAATCCGTTGGTATATGGCGGGATGTGCACTGCCCGCACGTTCTTGCTGGCGTGGGAGACAAAGCGCATCAGCAGCGGCTCGCGCGGCAGCACATTGCCGATGTAGATGTGCTCGTTCCAGCCCGGAACGATGGTCTGATAGATCGGGTCATCACGCCAGCCGACCGCTGTTACCTCGAAAACCGGCGATTCCCACGGTTCGCCGTAGTAACCATGGAACTCGGCCAGCGGGCCTTCGCTGCGCCTGGCGCCGGGCAGGATGTGGCCCTCGAGCACAAGTTCAGCGTGAGCCGGAATGGTGTCCACGTCCACCGTGATCCCGCGCGTCACCTCAACCGGCCGACCACGGATCGCGCCGGCGATGTTGTGTTCATCGCCCTCATACTTGCATCCAGCGGCGATCATGATCGCTGGGTCTAGGCCGATCGCCACGGCCACGCCCAATGGCCGGCCTCTCGCTTCGGCTGCGGCGTGGGCGCGCTGCAGGTCGCGCCACTGGTTGATGTTCATGCCAAACGTGCGCGGGCCGAGTATCTCCATGCGGTTGTAGCTGAGGTTGCCGACGCCGGTCTCCGGATGCTTGCTCACTACCACGCCGCCGGTGATGAATCGCCCGCCATCGCCCACGGCATGCTTTGGAATCGGCAGCGCGTTCACGTCAATCCCATCAGAGGCGGTGAGCACGTTCTTCTTCCATGGCGCGCCCTGCACCTGAAGCGGTGGGATGGCATTGGCCGGGTCAAGGGCGCGGCCCATCGTCGCGGTGACCTGCGTTTTGTCGCAGCCAAGCGCCAGGGCAACCCGTTCCTGATTTGCCACGGCGCTGGCAAACAGCCGCCAGTTGGGGAAGAACTGCGGCTGACCGTTGGCATCGGGCAGGTAGATCTGTTCGAACAGCGGCGCCGGCCCGCCGGTCCGCTCACAGGTCGCTGCGATGTCGGCGACTTCATGGACGAGGCTGACCGGCCCTCGAACGCGCACGAGCTGGCCGCGCTGCTCCAGCAGCGCCAGGTATGAGCGCAGATCGTAGATTTGCATGGGGGCATCATACCGAGGACAGGATCACCGCATCCCCCACGCGCACACTGCCGGGCCGGTCGGCCACCAGGTTCTGACCGAACATGACTTTTTGATCCACAGCGCGAAAGGACGCCAGCGTGCGCAGCGGCTCCGGACCGGCGATGGCCGTCTCCTGGTCTATCGTGGTGACGACGCAGCGCGCGCATGGCTTCACCGCGCTGAAGGTGATCCCGTTGATGCGGAAGTCTCGCCACCCATCCTCAGCGAAGGGCGGACAACCATCCACCACGATGTTAGGCCGAAAGCGGTTCATCGGCAGGGGCGTCGCCAGCCGGGCGTTCAGCGCATCCAGCGAAGCCTGGGAGATCAACAGAAAGGGATATCCATCGGCGAAAGCGGCCTGGTCGCTTGGCCGGCGGGCGTAGCGCGCGTCCACGCGGCGGACGAAGGCATCGGCGATGTGCACCAGGCGCACCGCCATGCCTAGGAATGTGCTGAACCAATCAGCAACGGCGTCACCTTGATCGACTGCTAGGCATGTGTCGCGCCACACGCGCACGGGGCGCGCCGGCCCTTGACCAGACGGCCAGAGAGTGAGCGCGGACATGCCTGGCGCAGAGAGCGTCAACGAACCATCGGCGTTCGGCTGAGGCGCGATCAGCGCCAGGCGCGCCACCTCGCGCTGGCTGATGAACGTGCCTTCCTCGTCCACGATCATCATCCTGCGGTCGCCGACGATGCCGCGCGCATCTGTGGTCGCCTGTTGCAGCGCCACCCCTCGGCAAGACTTAATCGGGTAACAATACAGGGCAGACACGTAGATACCAGCCATCACCAGCGTGATTATTGATCCGCTAGAGTGCGTTCACCAATCTCAAGGGGCTTTTGCATTGGTGTTCCCGCAGGCTGCGCGGCCTGCGGGAGGATAAAGGGGTGCGCGTCTGTCATGCTGAGCAAAGCGAAGCATCTAAGCGGCTGCGTTGGCCAGGGCTGCGCGGCTTGGTGACTCTGCAGCACTTTGGTCGGCCGCAAGTTTAGATTCTTCGCTGGCGCAGAATGACAGCCCCCTTTCTTTCCCCCGCGTGCGGGGGAATAAGAAGGGGCGCGCTCAGCACGACAGCTGGGCAGCCTTTCATCCCGAATTGGAACACGCTCTCCCTGCGGATCCGCTGGCGAGCCTGCGCTAACATTGCCAGGCATGGACATGAACGCCGAGCTGCGCGAACGGCTGCGCCGGCTGGGCCTTTACAAGGGCGCAACCGGCGCACAACCTAGGCCGGTAGCGCCCGCGAGGCACGCGGACACTGCGCTGGAAGCGCTCGACACGCCGCTGGGCAGCGCGCATCGGCGACGCCACTACTACCCACTCGACTATCGCCACGGCGAGCGCCCGCTCGGCGACGCGCTCGCGCGGTTGCCGGTGTATCTGGCCGGCGGCGCCCTGGGCATCTCAACGCTGAGCCAGGCGGTGTTTTTAGACCTCGAGACCACCGGCCTGAGCAGCGCAGCCGGCACGTTGGCCTTCTTGGTTGGCCTGGGCTATGTCGAGGGCGAACGATTCGTCGTGGAACAGTTCTTCCTGCGCGATCCAGCCGAGGAAGCAGCGATGCTCGCCGAGGTGGCGCGTCGGCTGCGCCAGCATCCCGTCGTCGTCAGCTTCAACGGCCAGGCGTTCGACCTGCCCCTGCTTGATGCGCGCTTCACACTGGCGCGCCTGGATTCCCCCCTCAGCGAGAGGCAGCACCTGGACCTGCTGACGCCGGCGCGTCGCCTTTGGCGGGCGGTGCTGGG
>DAOTYZ010000183.1:0-5048 GCA_034434555.1 Candidatus Roseilinea sp. | reverse complement strand
CGCAGTCACAGTTGGCTTAACCGGTTTCGCCGCTTGCTGATACGCTGGGAGAAGAAACCTGAGCATTACCTGGCCTTCCTGCATTTTGCTTGTGGCCTGATTGCTTTGCGTGCCGCCGGGTTACTCGGATAGGCTCTTAGCGCCTTCCGCTTCTCCGCCTCCATGGCTGCCTCCTACACCTCTACTAATACCAAAAGTTGGAGTGTTGATAAGCCCTGCACCCCATCTCACTGCCGTGCTGAGCGCAAGCGAAGCATCTAAAATCCCGCCCGATCAAGCCCAACGAAGCCACCAAACGCCCATCTACCTGTGTCATGTGTGGAGGGCGCAGCGCTGCTGCGCCCTCCCTTCGTTGACCAGGGCCGCGCCGGCCCCTCAGTCAAGTAGACCCTTCGCTTCGATCAGGATGAGAGGATAAGGCAGGGCGCTGGTGGCCCCATGTGCTCACTACTAGTGCTTACCCTGCTGCTCTTCTTCCTCGATCTGGCGCAAGATCGCGTCGTCGCGATCCAGGTTGCGCCGGCGCAGCCAGAGCGTGACCAGGTAAACGGTCAACGCGCCCAAGATCACCCCATAGGCTGTGAAGAGATAGACAGCATTCCTATCTTCGAGCAAACTCATCAGGCATCGAGCAGCGCCGCCTTGCGAGCGGCCAGCGCATCCTCGCGCTCCAGCAGGGCCACGCGCGAGCGGAAGAAGAAGAGGTAGATCATCGTAAACGTCGCCAGACAAAAGACGAGGATCACCATGCGATCTGCGGACACGCCGAAACCGCCCTGCTGCGCCGCGTTCACGCTAGGGCCGAACACGGCTGGATGGATGCTCTGTAGCACGCGGCTGACCAGAAAGTTAAGCGGCACGGTCAGCGCGCCCACGATGCCATAGACCGAGGCGAAGCGCGCGCGCTGGTTCACGTTCTCCAGGCCACCCCGTAGCATGAGGTAGGCCAAATACATAAGAAACTGCAGCGCGCTCAGCGTGAGCTTGAAGTCCCACGTCCACCAGGCATTCCACGTGGGCCGGCCCCACAGCATGCCGCTCAGCAGCGTCATGGTGATGAACAGCACGCCGATCTCCGCCGAGGCGTGCGCGCGGCGATCCCATTGCAAATCGCGCGTCTGCAAATAGCGCACGCCGCAGAAAGCCGTCACCAACCAGGCGCCGAAACCGATCCAGGCCGACGAGAGATGAAAGTAGAAGATGCGCTGGGCCTCGCCGCCCGACCGCACGTCGCCGGGCGGGGCGATCACGAAGACCATCACTAGGGCGACCGCCAGCATGACGGCAGCGGCGACGCCGAGCGCCCGCGTGAGCGATTCGCGCGATTGACCTTGCGCAGCAGATGCTTGTGTCGAGAGTACGCCTTCCATAAGCCTATCAACCTCCACCACTTAGATTAAAAGAGGCGCAGATACTGCCGTGCTGCACCTCCGAATCCTAGACTTATGGACATTATACTCGCCGTTATGGTGTTTGCGTCAATCGAGCCGCGCGCGCGTTCCACCGGTGAGGTGTTCAGCCTGGCGCTGAGGCTGTATTTGCGACGCCTCCCACATGCGGTCGCCGTGCTCGCGGTCGTGCTACTTCCTTCGTTACTGCTCAACGGGTCTGGCCTGGCCGGCGCGGCTCTCCTGGGCTTGACGGCGCCCATCCCGAACTCGCCCGCGCCGGATGCGACTGCGATGACCACGTTATTCTCCGCTCTTGCCCCGCTGCTGGGGCTGATCGTGGGTGTCTTCTGGCCGTGGGCAGAGGGCGCATTGGCGTTCAGCGCGCTTGCGCAACTTTCAGGTGAACGGCTGGGCCTGCGCGCGGCGTACGGGCGGACGCGCGGGCGTTGGCCGGCGCTTTGGCTGGCCAATCTGCTCGCGCAGATCGGGATCGCGCTGCCTCTGGCCCTCGCCAGCCTGATCGCTGCTGGCGTAGCGCTCCCCCTCCTGGCTATCCCCGTGTATGCGGTGTTTGGGGCGAACATCTTTGAACAAGTGCCCCCTGCCGTCTTCGTCGTCCTCTTATTGGTAGGTGGGCTGCTGTTTATCATTTTGTCAGCGTTGGCCATCACCCTGGCCATTCAGTGGAGCCTGCGCGCGCCGGCGATTACCTACGAGAATCTCAGCGGGGCCGCCGGCCTGAGCCGCAGCGTGGAGTTAGTGCGCGGCCATCGCTGGCGCATGTTTGGCCGTTACCTGTTGTTCGCGCTCCTCGAGTTCGCGCTGACTGTCCTGCCGACAATCGCGCTCAGCGCGTTGCTTGCGGTCATCCTCTTCCCACAAACGTTCGCATCTTCAGGGACAACCAACTTCGCCGATTTTCAAACAGCACTGGTGACGATCGGCACGTCGTCGGTGGCTATTGGCACGGTGACGACGCTACTGGTGGCGCCGCTGCGGGTGATTTTCACAGCGGTGAACTACGCCGATCTGCGGATTCGCAAGGGCGAATCGTTAGCCGCTCAACCAACGCTAACGGAGACGCCGGCAAACGCAAACGCGCTCACGGAGTCGCTCAGCTCGTATGCTGCGCCTCAAGCGCGGGACGCAGATTGGCGGATGCTTGACCCATCACGCATGACGCCGGCCCAGCGCGTGAGCCTGTTGTTCAGGCGCCTGCGCGTCGAAGGCGAGAGCGCCGAACTCTTGACGGAGATGGGATTTGCCCTCTACGAGGTGGGCGATTGGGGCAACGCGCTGAATGCCTTCGACCGCGCACACGCGCTGAAGCCCGATCATCCCCGCGCCGCATACGGCTTGATGATGTTGTACTACGAGCGCCGCGAGCTGGATCTTGCCCGTCAGATGATGCAAGCATACCTTCGCTCGGAGACCGACGAAGAAGCACTGCGCGCCGTCCGTAATCATCCGCGCTTCAGGGATTTGCTCTAGGATGCCAACTGCGCTCTCTTGGCAGAGCGCAGTTTGAGCATGACGGAGCAATGATGAGCGATGAACGATAACGTGATGAACGGGTCGCACATGCAAGGCAAGGTGTGCGTGGTGACGGGCGCAACCGCCGGCATCGGTCGGGTGAGCGCCCGACGGCTGGCCGAGATGGGCGCAACCGTGATCGTGATCAGCCGCAACCCAGCCAAGTGCGACGAAGTGGTGGCCGAGATTCGCCAACGCACCAACAACCCGGCTGTGGAAGCCATGCCGGCCGATCTCTCCGCGCTCGGCCAGGTGCGCGCCGTGGCGCAGCGGTTGCTCGATCGTTACCCGCGCATTGATGTGCTGTTGAACAACGCCGGCGCGGTCTTCACCTCGCGTCAAGTCAGCCCTGACGGCATCGAGATGACCTGGGCGCTTAACCACCTGAGCTACTTTCTCCTGACCCATCTCCTCCTCGACGCGCTCAAAGCAGCGCCGGCAGCGCGCGTGATCAACGTCTCCTCGGATGCGCACCTGATGGGCAGGATCCACTTCGACGATGTGCAATTCGCGCGCCGCCCCTACCGCGGGTTCGCCGCCTACAGCCAATCCAAGCTGGCCAACGTGATGCACGCCTACGCACTGGCGCGCCGCCTACAGGGGACCAACATCACGGTAAACGCCCTCCACCCTGGCGCTGTGGCGACGAACTTCGGCAAGAATAACTCTGGCCCGCTTTGGCAATTGGTCTTTCAGCTATTTGGCCGCCTTGCGATCAGCCCAGAGGAAGGCGCAAAGACCAGCGTGTATTTGGCATCATCGCCTGAGGTCGCCGGCGTCAGCGGGAAGTATTTCTATCGTTGCAAACCGAAGTCTTCATCACCACTTTCTTATGATCAACAAACCCAGGAACGGCTGTGGGCTTTGAGCATGGAGATGGTGGGGGAATAGCGCGCCTTGCAACTGTGTGATTGCACATGGCCCTCGGCGTCTTGAGCGCCGAGGGCCTTTTACTTTTCCCCAACCGCGCTAAGTTGTCCCAAGTTGTGGATAACCAGTTGCAATTTTTCTGATTTCGGGTAACATGGGGGCGAGTGGGGGAAAGTGGTTGAAAGTGGGAGAGGCAAGGTGGCATGTTTTTAGGTGAGTTCGTACACACGATTGACGAGAAGAGCCGGCTGACCCTGCCGGCAAAGTTCCGCACGCGCCTCGCCGACGGTGTCGTGCTCACCCCCGGCTTAGATCGCTGCCTGCAGGTCTATCCCTTGGACGAGTTCAAACTACTCTTCGACCGCGTCACCAGCCTGCCGATGACGAGCCGAGAGGCCACCACCTTGCGCCGCATGCTCTTCAGCAACGCGCACGATGTCACACCGGACAAGCAGAACCGCGTGCTCATCCCACAACCACTGCGTGAATACGCCGGCCTGACCAACGAAGCGGTCGTCGTCGGCGTCGGCAAGTTCATCGAAGTGTGGAACCCAGAGGAATGGCAACGCGCACGCCAGGAAATCCAATCTCACGCCGCGCAGAAGGAGATATGGGCAGGGCTGGGCATCTAAATGCGATGAATGAAAGCACCATCGGCAGCGCGCATGTGCCGGTCTTGCTTGAGGAGGTGCTACAGGCGCTCCGCCCGCAGGCCGGCGGGCGCTATCTGGATTGCACAGTGGGCGGCGGTGGCCATGCCGCCGCGCTGCTGCGCGCCAGCGCACCCGACGGTGTGGTGTTGGGCTGCGATGCCGATCCCGAAGCCATCGCCGGCGTGCGCGCGCGGCTGCCCGACGACCGCTTGATCTTGCGGCAGGCCTGGCTGGACGAGGTGGCCGAGCTGGCGCGCGCGCTGGGCATGACCGCCTTCGATGGCATCTTGATAGACCTCGGCCTCTCGTCCGATCAGCTTGCCGCCCCTGAGCGCGGCTTCTCGTTCATGCACGAAGGGCCGCTCGATATGCGCTTCGATCGTAGCCAAGGGCTGCCGGCCTGGCAGATCATCGAGCAGATGGACGTGCAGCGCTTGAGCGAGGTGCTGCGCAACTATGGCGACGTGCCCAACGCGCGTCAAGTGGCCGAGGCGATCTGGCGCGCCCGCCCGATCACAACGACCTGCCAGTTGCGCGACGTGGTGACATCGGTGGTGCGCGCGCGCTCAAAGCGCATCCACCCCGCCACCCAGGTCTTTCA
>DAOTYZ010000182.1:0-3135 GCA_034434555.1 Candidatus Roseilinea sp. | reverse complement strand
AAGGCTAATTCTCACGCGGAGAACGCGGAGAACGCGGAAAGATGATATAGAAAGCACAGCGTCCCTACCGGCGTCTTCTGCGGCCCAGAAGCGGGGCGTCCAGAAATCGCGTTGCCCCTATTGGTGAATGCACCCTCGCTATCAGGGGAGCAGCCCAGCGATGGCGTCTGATAAGCAGGAGATAGAGTGGCAGTTTGATGCCCCTGATCTGAGCCTGGTGGCGACGTGGCTACGCCAGCACGGCTCGGCAGATGGCTGGCATGTGCGCGAAGGGGGGACGCAGGAAATCACCGACACCTACTTTGATACGCCCGAATGGCACCTCTTTCGCGCCGGCTACGTGTTGCGCATGCGATGGAGGCCTGATCACCCCGTGGAGGTCACCCTAAAGTCCTTCGGATCGCGCAAAGCCGGCCTGCGCAGCCGGCGCGAGATCAGCGAATGGCTGGCCGACGCAACCGGCGATCATTCAGATTTGCTAACGCAGGTCTCCGGCCCGGTCAGGCAGCACATTCGGATCATCCTGGGTCAGCGTCGGTGGCCCGATCGAGTGCTGTTCAGCACACGCACCCAGCGGGCGTATTTCGTTCTGCACGCCGACCACGCTGACCTGGCCGAGATCGCGCTGGATACGACCGACTTCTATGGCCACCATCACCCCGTCTCTGCCACGCTGGTTCGGGTTGAGGTGGAGCTGCTGTCCCCTGAGTCTGCTGAAGACGTGGCGCGTTTTGTCGCTCAGGTGCGCGCGGCTTGTGGTCTGCGGCCTGCGACGCGCTCAAAGTTCGAGCTGGGGCTGCGCGCACAAGGGTTAAAGCCGACTTTCGTCCCCGACCTCGGCGAACCTGTCAGGGCTGCCAAGGTCGGCGGGGCCGAAGAGATAGCCACGCTCGCCTTCGCCGTCCTGCGCGAACACTTTGCGCGTTGGCTTACTGTTGAGCCGGCCGTTCGCCTAGGCGAGGATGTCGAGGCCATCCACCGCGGGCGCGCCGCCCTCCGCCGGCTGCGCAGCGCGCTGAGCCTGTTTCGCGCCCACCTGCCTGCCGAGGCCCAGCACTACAGACAAGAGCTGGCGTGGATCGCTGGTCTACTGGGCGCGGCGCGCGACCTCGATGTGCAACGCGAGCAACTGGCGGCATGGCGTGCTGACCGCGCCTTTCCATGGGCAGGTGACCTGAACCCAGTGGCTGAATGGCTTGTCCGCCAGCGCGCAAAGGCCCAAGCCGCGCTGCTGCGCGGGCTGAACTCGGCGCGCTATCGGCGTTTGGTCAGCGCGTTTGCCCGCTTCTTGCGGGCGGGTGAAGCCGCCACCGGCGAAAGCGGACATACGCCGATTCGCCAGGCGCTGCCCGAACTCATCCGCAAGCGGCACGCCAAACTGCGCAAGCTGGGGGACACGCTGAGGCGTGATTCTCCGCTGGAGGACTATCACGAGTTGCGCATTCGCTGTAAGCGCTTGCGCTATGCCCTAGAAGCGGCTGAGCATCTGTTCCGCCATCATCAGATACGCGCTTATCTGTCTCGCTGTGTTGCGCTCCAAGATTTGCTCGGCGAAATCCAGGATGCGCACGTCGCGGCGCGCCAGATGCGCGATTGGGCCATTGGCGCGAGGCCGCCGCTGCTGCCGGCGTCGGTCTTCGCACTCGGTGCGCTTGCCCATCACCACGCGCAACAGGTGGATGCCCTGCTCGCTCGCTTCCCTGACCTCTACCAAGGTGTAAGGGCTTGGAAGCCGCTGCGCAAAGTGATAACTGAGTGATGAAGACGCTCTATCTGATCCGACACGCCAAGTCCAGTTGGGATGATCCGACCCTGGCCGATCACGATCGGCCACTGAACGAGCGGGGAAAACGGGACGCCCCGAAGATGGGCGATCGCCTGGCTCAGCGCGGCGTCAAAGCCGATTTGATCATCTCCAGCTCGGCTGCGCGCGCGCTTGCCACCGCTCAGGCGATTGCCGAGAAAGTCGGCTATGACCAGGCGCGCATTGTGGTCGATCGTCGCCTCTACGGAGCGCAGGTGAGCGCTCTGCTCTATTTAATCCAAGAGTTAGACGACCAGCACGCGCGCGTGATGCTCTTTGGGCATAACCCGGAGTTCACCGATCTGGCCCGCTTCTTCGACAGCGAAATAGAGGAGCTGCCGACCTGCGCCGTTGTTGAGATGGTGTTTGAGGTTAAGCACTGGAGTGAGGTCGTCAAGCACAAGCCGGTCAAGGTCTGGATCAGCACCCCCAAACAGCTCGAATAACCTCTAGGCTGGCGATGTCTGAGCTGTTGATGGCTGGCTCGTCGGCGGGCGAGTGGCCATGTAAGCGCACAGGCCAAGCGGACCGGTCAGCAACGTGGCGAGCAACCAAGGCGTGCGCTGGTGCGCAGGCACGGCGCGCCGCTGCATATCGGCCTGCACTAGTGCTAGGGCCACGATCTGGTTAAGCGCAATGTCCAGCCACATGAAGCTCAGGCCCAGATTTCGGCTCATCGTGTCAACGTGCTCGGCGAGCGAGCCGCGCGGCAGGAAGAAGATGCCGATCAGCAGTGTGGCGATGACAAGAGCCCACCAAAAACTGCGCTGTTCCAGCCAGCGCGGTGTGGCGCGCTGAAAGCGCTCCATGGCTGGCCGGCGCGCCATGTACACGCTCAGCGCGAGGATGCCCACCACGAATAGCGGCACCACGTATAGCGGCCAGCGCATCCCCCGCCGCATGGCATCCTCGATCACCAGCGCTGCCAGCGGTATCAGCAGAAGGCCAAAGTAATTGAACCCCCACAGAAACCAGTTATCGCGCAATAGCGCGCTGGCATCCTGCGCCGGCAGGCCAGGCCATGGCAGGTTGAGCGCGACCACGACGGCCAGGCAGCCGAGAAACAAAGCCCAATACCAACGGCTGAGAGGAGAACGCTCAGAATTGACCATAACAAACCCCTACGAGGACAAATCTACCGGTTGTAGATGAGAAAGAATGAACGCCCCTTTCCTTCACCTACTAGAAGTAGCTGCCGATCACGTCCAGCAGCTTCTTGATGTTCTCCGCGTCGCCTGGCTGCACTTTTGTATCGCTCGCCCGCCCAATGGTGTTGAGCGCGTTCACGTCTGCATCACGCCCATAGGCGACGGGGATCACCAAGATGGGCG
>DAOTYZ010000181.1:0-8736 GCA_034434555.1 Candidatus Roseilinea sp. | reverse complement strand
ACGCACGCAATGAGTGAGACAAAACGAATCTTCTTCATGTTTTTATCCCTCGCTGTTCAAACACTGTGGAAGCCAAGACTGATGCGAGTATAAAGCCAGCCTTTTGTTTTGGCAAATAGGCGCGTGTGCGTGGCGGCAAGAACGCCGCAAGGATGCGCTTGGCGTGGGATATGCTTACCCTATGCGTGTAAGCCGCAAGCAGTTTGAGCAATGGGTGTGGGAGGCGGTGGCGGAGTTGCCCGAGTCGCTCCGCGTGCGGATCACCAATCTCGCGATCGAGGTGAAGGCGCTGCCCTCGCCGGATGACCTGGTGTATGCCGGCGTAGAGGATCCGTTAGACTTGCTTGGCCTCTATCGCGGCATCCCGCTGACCGAACGCACGACGCACTACGACCTGGTGACGCCCGACCTGATCACGATTTATCAGCGGCCGCACGAGGCAATGTGCGAGACGCTGGACGAGCTGCGCGCGGAGGTGCGCCGCACTGTGCGCCATGAGATTGCACACTACTTCGGCATCTCGGATGAGCGGCTAGATGAGCTGGATGTTTATTGATTGATGGAGGGGGCGTTAGAGGCAATCCTCCGTAGGCTGCTTCGTTCATCGCGTTGGTCGCATTCACCGAGGCCGCAGGTGACCCTGCGGCGCTTCAATCGTGCGTGAGTTTAGACCCTTCGCTGCGCTCAGGGTGACAAGTGTGAGGCGGGCCGCAGGTGACCCCCGCGGCGCTTCACATGCCACCTCGGATTCCGAACTCACATTGATTTCCGAGATGAGTTCTAGTTCAGCACAGGGGAACAGGCTGCCCCCAACCATGAACATACCCAGCGCAGTACGTGGGCGCATCATGATGCGCCCCTAGGGTGCATTCATAGATAGGGGCAAAGCACTGAGTGGGCGACGGCACTGCCGTCGCCCACCCTAGATTCGCCTTCGTTAGCAGCACGGCTCAGGCTGCCCCTATGGGTGAATGCACTCCGCCCCTACGAACGTTATGATCAACGTCACCATGACAAAGGGGTTCTCAGCGGCTGCCCTGGGGCTGCTGCGGGTGGCGGTCATCTCACCCGATCTGCGCGTGGCGGATGTGGATTTCAACGTCCAGACGACGATTGACGCGCTTCAACAGGCGCGTGACGCCGGCGCACGGTTGGCGCTCTTCCCGGAACTGGGGCTGACCGGCTATTCGTGCGGTGACCTGTTTCGACAAGCGTATTTGTTGGAGGTGGCGCTGCAGGGCTTGGGGCGGTTGATAGCGGCGACGGAGCGGCTCGAGATCACAGCGGTCGTCGGCCTGCCGTTGGCCCTCGATGGGCGGCTCTTCAACTGCGCGGCAGTGATCAGCCACGGGCGATTGCTGGGCCTGGTGCCAAAGACCTACCTGCCAACCTACAGCGAGTTCTACGAGCAGCGCTGGTTTAGCCCAGCGCACGTCGCCACGGCTGAACAGGTCGTCATCGCCGGCCAGGCCGTCCCGTTCGGCGCCTCGCTGCTGTTCGTGGCAGAGGACGTGCCGGATTGTGTGCTGGGGGTCGAGATCTGCGAGGACCTGTGGGCGGTTGAGCCGCCCAGCGGCCGGCTGGCGCGGGCCGGCGCGACGATCATCCTGAATCCATCGGCCAGCCCTGAACAACTGGGGAAGGCCGACTATCGCCGTGCGCTGGTTCAGCAGCAATCGGCGCGCTGTATTGCTGCCTACCTATACGCCGGCGCCGGGCCGGCAGAGTCCACGACCGACGTGGTGTATGGCGGACACGCCCTGATCTGCGAGAACGGCATGCTGCTGGCCGAGACGGAGCGCTTCCACTTCGGCACGCAGATGGCGATCGCCGACCTGGACTTGCAGCGGCTACAGCACGACCGGCGGTTGAACACCAGCTACGCAGCTGGCGGCGGGCCAGATGCGCTGCGCAGGGTGCCCTTCGCGCTGGGCGGGATGGATGCCCTGTTCGGCGATGCGCTGCGCCGGCCGCTCTCACAAACCCCTTTCGTGCCGGCTGATTGGGCCGAGCGCGCCAAGCACTGCCGCGAGGTCTTCGCCATTCAGTCCACTGGACTGGCCCGCCGGCTGAGGCACACCGGTGCGCAGCGAGTGACGATCGGTGTATCGGGCGGGCTGGATTCGACGCTGGCGCTGTTGGTCGCGGCGCGGGCGTTCGACAAGCTGGGGTATCCACGAACGGGCATCGTCGGCATCACCATGCCCGGCTTCGGCACAACCGCGCGCACCCTGGGCCAGGCGCGGGCGCTGATGCAGGCGCTGGGGGTGACGGCGCGCGAAATCCCGATCCACGCCGCGGTGAGCCAACACTTTCAGGACATCGGGCACGACCCAGATCAGCACGACGTGACCTTTGAGAACGCCCAAGCCCGCGAGCGCACCCAAATCTTGATGGACGTGGCCAATCAAATCGGCGGTTTTGTCGTCGGCACGGGCGACCTGAGCGAGCTGGCGCTGGGCTGGGCCACGTTCAACGGCGACCACATGAGCATGTATCATGTCAACGCCGGCGTGCCCAAGACGCTGGTGCGCTATCTGGTTGAGTGGTGCGCCGACGAAGAGTTCAGCGGCGAGACGGCGCGCCTGTTGCGTGCGATCAGCGCCGGGCCGATCACGCCGGAGCTGTTGCCGCTCCAGAACGGGCGGCTACAGCAACGCACCGAGGAGGCGATCGGCCCCTATGTCTTGCACGATTTCTTCCTCTACTACCACGTGCGCTACGGGTACGCGCCGCACAAGGTCTTTTACCTGGCCCATTGCGCCTTCGCCGGCGCAGATAGCCGCCCGCATCGGTTCGACGACGCCACGATCCTGAAGTGGTTGGACGTGTTCTACCGGCGCTTCTTCGCCCAGCAGTTCAAGCGCAACGCGATGCCGGATGGGCCAAAGGTCGGCTCGGTGGCGCTGTCGCCGCGCGGGGATTGGCGGATGCCGAGCGACGCCAGCCCTGCCCTTTGGCTCGCTGCCCTGGAAGAGATCAAACAGGCGCTGGCCGTGGTTGGAGGATAGCGATGCCGATTTACGAATATCGTTGTGAGGCCTGCGGGGAACGGTTTGAGCGATGGTTTGCCGGCCAGGACAAGGCAAGCAGGACAGAGGTTCATTGCCCTGCCTGCGATAGCCCGCGCGTGCGGCGGTTGATCTCGGCGGCGCGCGTGCGGTCGGGCATAACGAGCGGGGAAGACGCCGGCGCGGAAGATACCCCCGCTCCCTCGAAGCTCTTTGGCCGCAAAGAGATCGCGGAGGTCACGCGCCAAAAGCAGAAGATGGGGTTGCTTTGACCCTAGACCGCCAAGACGAAGTTGAACCGGCCTACCAAGCTGCCGCTGGGCAGGCGCTGAAGCTCCATTAAGCACGCTGGATGAAAGAGCCAGTCGCGCGCGTTCAGCGACTCGTTAGGGAAGTAGAGCTGGGTGGTGAGGATCGGTTGGCCGGGCGCTTGGGCGCGGACGTGAATATGGCGCGTGCGGCCCGGATACAAGCCGGGCAGGATGGTTTCCAGGAGATAACGCCCCTGCGCGTCGCTGAAGAGATGCCCGCGCAGCCGGTAGCCGACGTTATCGTATTGTCCGTTCGCGTCGCAGTGCCAGAAGTCCAGCAGCACCCCCGGCAGCGGGCGGCAGCGCGTATCCAGCACGTGGCCGACGAGGGTGAGTGGGATGCCGGCCATGCCCGGCTCGCGCAGCACGCTGCGCTGGGGTGAATTGGGCGTGTAGAAGGGGCCGGCCGTCTGGGGCGGCGTCGGGTCGCCATCGTCGCAGGCGGGCGTGGGGGACAAGAGCGGGTCGAGCGCAGCGGGCGAGGATGATTCAGCAGGGGATGGGCGCTCGGTTGGGGTAGGGAGCGCGACCGGCGTGGCAGCAGCCCGGCAGGCCGTTAGCCCTGCGCCGGCGAGGGCGAACGCTGCTGCGCGCAGCAAGCGCCGACGGCTGATCTCAGGCATTCTCATCATTCCTAGGGCCTAGTCTATGTCGCTTGTTTTGTGAAGGATGAGTGGCGGCTTTGTGGGGGCGAAGAGACGTTCCCGCGCAAATTAAGCCGTGCGCGGGTTAGCGCGCTGGCTGGATCAACGACGGGTCGTCGAACCTCACGCTATTGACGCGCGGCGAGACTGGGTAGGCGATCATCTGGTCGGCGGGGAAGGGCCGGCGCAGTTCGGCGAGGCTCCGGCTTCCCCCGGCAAGCCAGTCCGATTCAAGCGCTGGTGGCAAGATGGCCGGCATCCGGTCGTGGATTGGAGCGACCAGCGCATTTGGTGCAGTGGTGATGATGACGAACAGGCGCGTTGCGCGGCCATCTGGTGTGCGATGGGTCTCCCACAGGCCGGCCATGGCGAATAACTCGCCGCTGCTCAGCGTAATGCGCATGGGTTGTTTTGTCCCATCCGGCAGGCGGCGCCATTCGTAAAAGCCATCGGCCAGCACCAGGCAGCGCTGGCTCAGCAGACGGCGAAAGGTTGGCTTTTGGGCCAAGGTCTCGGCACGGGCGTTGATCAGGCGGTGAGTCGCCCGCCCCTCGCCCTGTCGGGTCGGCAGCAGTCCCCATTGGGCCAACGAGAGGGTGCGTGGCGCGACGTCCAGCACGACGGAGGCCGGCTGAGTCGGCGCGATGTTATAGCGGGGAACGATCGGGGCCTCGGCCTGGGCCAGCCCGAAGCGATCCATGATCTGGGCGAAATCCGCTGTCAGCGTGAAGCGTCCGCACATCGCATTACCGCGCCGTTACCTGTCGCAATGCTTGCATGATCAAGCGTTCCTCGCCTTTTAGATCGAGTAAGGAGAAAAACTTCATCTGTTCGCAGGGGTCTGGGTGTGCCGGGGCGCGGCTAAAGTCGTAGTTCCAGAGAAACATCGGCCCCATCCACGGCCAGTTGGCGCGGGCGAAGGCGAACGCGCGCACGACGTAATCAGCTTGCTGGCGGGCCGGCACGCGCTGCCAGTCCAGCTCCGGCCATGAGCATGTCATGCCTTCCTCGCGTGGGTCGAGCAGCCAGCCGAACTCGGTGGCCCACATGCGCCGATCGCCTGCGCCGTAGGCTTCCATCAAGCGGCGGTGGGCTTCGGCGCGGCGAAAGAGCAGGCCGCGCGCAGCAGGGTCGTCCGGGTCGTGCTCCGGCGGGTAGGCAAAGCCATAGGGGTGGAAGCCATAGCCATCTATATAGTCAGCGATGCCGGCCTGGAAGAGGGCCTGAGCGTAGGCCAGATCGTCAACGGCGCCTTCGCTATCCCCGCCGGTGGGGGCAATGCCGGCGGAGATCACCAGGGCGTCCGGGTCGGCGGTCTTGATGCGGGCGTAGGCGATCGCCAGCAGGCGCGCATAACGCAATGGGTCGGGCGGCTGGCCACCCCACTCGCGCGAGAGGTTGACCTCGTTGCCGATGGCGTAAGCGTGGATCACCCCGCGCCGTTCGCGGGCCAGGCTTTCCAGTCGCTCGGCCCAGGCATTCACAGCAGCTTGATCACCGTGGATCGCCTCGTCCAGCGGGACGCGATAGAGCACCTTATAGCCTGGAATGGGATAGGTCGGCGGGTTAAAGACTTGGATCCAGCCGAAGCCCAGCGGGCGCAGGCGGGCCAGATTGGCCTCGCCGTAGTCCACGACGTTGATGCCCTCGCCGGCCAACGATAGGCGTGGCAGTGGCTCGGTTGGCGGCGGGCCGGCAGTCGGGCGAGCGGGGGAGGGGAAGAAGGTGACCGGCGGCGCAGGTGCTGGCGCAGGCGAACAGGCGCTGAGGGCGATCGCGCACATTAAAAGCAGGGGGGCCAGAGGGCGCATCGTCACTTAGCCTATCACAGCCCAAGCAGCGCCGCGCGCAACAAGTTCAGGACAGTGATCTCGGCCAGCGTCAGCAGCAGACCAAGCAGCGCTGGCAGGCCAAGTTGACCCAAGCGGTTGATCTGGCCTTGCCGGCGCAGCGTGATCACTGCCAGCAGGCTATTTGCCAGTGTCAGCATGACCAGCACGCCCGCGCTGCTGATCACGGCCAGCGGCCCATAGAGCGGGTCAGGACGCCACAGGACGACAGCGATCACACTGGCGGGCAGGAGCAGCAGGCGCAGGAATTCCCTCAACGATGCCACCAGCGGCACGCGGGCCGGCGCAGGCCACAGCACTTGGTTGGCCAGGATGACCGCGAAGGAGCAGAGCGCTAGCCCCATGCCGGCGCCGGTCGTCAAACGCAGCCAGTTCTGCGGGGGGTAAAAGAGCGTTTGGTCGGTAAGCAGAACCCAATACGAGTTGAACCCGTCGAAGGCCCAGGCCAGAAAGAAGGCGACGAAGAAGAAGATAAACGGACGCCTGGGCGGATCGGCAGCCGGCTGGCGCAGGGTGAGTCCGAAGTAGAGCAGCCCCAGCAGCGCTGTGGAGAACATTCCCGTGTCACGGGCGCACAACGGCAACTGCCTGCCGGCGGCAAAGAAGGATCGCTCGGCGATGCGATGACAGACTGCGCTGCCAATGAAATCCAGCGGGCGCAGCCAATCCGCCGGCAGCCCGATCGAGATGATGGCTGCGGCGAACAGCAGAGCAGGGGGCAGCCAACGCCAAGGTTGCATGCCCCGGTGGTCAGCGGACATCGGCTATGGCCCCCCGGCGCGCGCCAGCAAGATCAGCACCAGCGCAATGAGCGCTGCCCAGGCCAGCGTCCCGTCGCCCTCTAATATCGTAAACGCGGATTCGAATGGGCGGCTCAGGCGGCGAACGGTCCCTCCCAGTAGGTCGTGGAGCCAGTCCAAAGCCAACACGGCGGGCATAAAGCCGAGGGAAGACCATCGTTCCGCCGGCCAGCGCGTCTTGATCCGCCACAGCAGGACGCCAGATGATGCCGCCGCCAGCCAAGCTAGCCCGCCGGTCAAGCTGCGCTGGCTTAGCCACGTCTCAGCCTCGAGCAGCGCCGGAAAGGCGCTGAAGAGGATAACAGGAATGAGGAGGGCCAGCCGGCTGATCCGCCAGCGCCAAGCCGGCGCGGTGGGCGGGTCTGTCGGCGTGGCGATCATTAGCGCGCTCAGCGCGTTTGCGAGGATGGCCAGCACAGCGAGCCAGCCGAGGATCAGCAGCCAGCCGACTGCGCCTTGCTCGGCCCAGAGGGTGAGCAGGTCGGCTTGGCCGAGGAAGCCCAGGCTAAGCGGGAAGCCGGCCAGGCATGCTGCGCCCGACAGGCGGGCAGCGAGGTCGCCCCAGCGCAGGCCGGCGGGCAAAGGACTGGTCAGGGCGACGCCCAGTAACCAGGCCGTGGCGGATGCGGCGATCGCGCTTGGCGTGGCCGTAGCAATGCTCAGTGCGGCCAGATGCGCGCCGGCAGCGGCGATGGCGGGATGCGGCGCGCGCGGATCGCGCACCAGCAGGAAAAGCAACGCGCTGATGATGCCCAGTAGATAGAACCACGCCGGCAGCAGCGTGACGCCGAGCTGGGGCAGGCGCATGAGCAGCAGGAAAGTGCTGAGTAAGCCGGCTTGCGCAGGCAACTCAGTTTGCGGGCTGGTTGGGAGGCGGAATGGGACAAATCCGAGGCGCAGCGCAACCACAAGCGCCAAGAGCGGCGCGGCCGATGGCGAGAGCTGCATAAGCGGCAAATGGAGGCTGCCGCCGCCGGCTGCGTGTAGCGCGCCGAGCATGGTCAGTGAGAGCACGGCCCCGCTGTTGAGGGCCAGGCCGAGCCACGCCGCGCGCGGTTCGTTCGCCCCATGTCGCAGGGAGCGATAAAACGTGAACAGGTCAACCAGCCCCAGCCCGACGAGAAGGGTGATGAAATTGTTGGCAAAGGCGACCAAGAGCAGCGCAACGCTGAGCAAAGCGTAATCGGCAGGGCGCAGCAGCGTGGCAGGCGCGTTTGTCAGCAGGTGTGCGAGGTAAGTGGCCACCCAGGCGATGAGCGGGCCATACGCCGGCGGGAAGTCGGATAGGGCCAGCGGCACGCCGATGAGCGACACGGGCGACCACCCGCCGACGACGATCTGCCAGTCTGTCTGGGCTAAGAGCAGCCAGGCAGATACAAGCGCTAAGCCGGCGCTGACGGGCAAGATGAGCGCCTGCTGGTATGGCGAGGCACGCCCTGTGCGTGCCACCGCGTTCTGCAGCGCGCTGCCCAGCAGCGGCGCGCCGACGAGCGCGAGCAAGAGCACAGCAGATCCCACGATGACGGGCAATATATCATCCGCTGCTACGCGAGGGTGCATTCGTGGCTGAACGTGATTCGGATTTACACAGGAGCGTTTTCGTTCAGCTCGTTATATCAGTCTGTCATGCCAATGCGAGGCGTCTAAAATCCCGCCCGACCGAAGCCCCGCGAAGTCACTTATACCCAACCCTACTGTCATGCTTCGCTGGCGCTCAGCATGACATGGAATGTGGCTTTGGCGATGCCGTTGCCCGCCCAAGGCAAATGCACCCGCGCTCAATGGGTGCGCATTCACGGTTGTGTCGGTGGATTCCAGACTCGCGCCCTCCTCATTCCATCATTTGCTGGCTTCAATCCGGCCAGATTTCGCAGAATCCTCTTGACATCTTAGAACATTTGTTCTAACCTAGCGGTCGCAGATTCCAGACCCGGAGGTGTTGAATGACCAACTTTACGACCGAAGTGGTGACGCTGGGCGAACTGATGCGCGCGCAGCGCCGCGACGCCGTGCGGGCATTCGCCGTGTTTTTGGCCGTGGTGCTCTACGCCGCCGTGCTGGTTTACACCGGCGTGCATAACTTCAACCTGCTCAGCCGCACCGTGCCGGCTGACCAGCGC
>DAOTYZ010000180.1:0-2169 GCA_034434555.1 Candidatus Roseilinea sp. | reverse complement strand
ATGAAGATCACCGACATCAAGGTCTATCCGGTCTGGGTCGGCAACCGCAACCAGCTCGTCGTGAAAGTGGAGACGGACGAGGGGATCCACGGTTGGGGCGAGGCCGGCCTGAGCGGGCGCGAGCTGGCCGTGGAGGGCGCGATCCGGCACTACCGCGAATTGCTGATCGGCCACGATCCGATGCGCATCGGGTTCATCTGGCAATTGCTCTACCGCTCGCAGTACTTTGAGGGTGGGCGGGTGTTGACCGCCGCGCAGAGCGCGATTGACATCGCGCTCTATGACATCAAGGGCAAAGCCCTAGGGGTGCCCGTCTATGAGTTGCTGGGAGGCCGGCAGCGCGACGCCGTGCTCTGCTTCGCCACGCTGGATGCCGCCGAGGCAGAGCAAGTGATCGCGGGTTGTCGCTTGCTGCTCGATCAGGGCTGGGAGGTGATCCGCCTGTTGCCGGCCTATACGGACTACGCCCAGGCCGGCAAGCACGTCTGGGATCCGTGGCGCTCCATCGGGGCCACCGCCGAGCAATGCGCCCAGGTGCGCGCCGCGCTGGGCCCGCGACCGATCCTCGGCCTTGACTACCATCATCGCCTGAGCGTGGCCGAGGCGGCGTCGTTCTGTCAGCGCATGCCCAGGGGGACGCTTGACTTCCTGGAGGAACCAATTCGAGATGAAACCCCTGCCGCCTATGAACAACTGCGCCGCATGACCGACGTGCCCTTCGCCATTGGCGAGGAGTTCAGCAGCAAGTGGCAGGCGCTGCCCTACATCGAGCGCGGGCTTACCAACTACATGCGCCTGGACGTTTGTAATATTGGCGGCTTGACCGAGGCGATGAAGGTGGCTGGCTGGTGCGAGGCCCATTACATTGACCTGATGCCCCACAATCCGCTCGGCCCAATCTGCACGGCGGCGACCGTGCACCTGGCCGCTGCTGTGCCGAACTTCTTCGCCATGGAGGTGCGCCGGTCGCCGACCGAGGACCTGGGGTTTTACGAGACGGATATCTTCCCCGTGCAACTCCAGCGCGACGGACCGCGCTACCTGGTGCCGAGCGGCCCAGGGCTAGGGGTGGAGTTCAACGAGCGGGATTACGCCAATCGCCCGTTTCGCTTCTGGGAGCCGCCCAAGCTCTACCGCAGCGACGGCAGCGTCCAGAATTGGTGAAGCCTAAACGGGCAACACCTGGCTGAGCTGCTCGCGCGCCAAAACCGGTTGTTTCTCATACAGGTAACACGCGGCAGCCTGTTGCGCGGCCACCTGATAGAGCGGCGGCGGTGCCTTGCGGCAGGCCTCCATGACGAATGGGCAGCGCGAGGCGAACTTGCAACCGGTCTCGACACTGCCGTGATCCTGCTCGCGCGCTTTGATCTCGGTTTGTCCCCACTTGCGGTTGACGTCCGGCCAGGGGATCGAGTCAATCAGCAGTTTGGTGTAGGGGTGCTGTGGGTCACGGATCACGCGGTCAATGTCGCCGGCCTCCATCACCGAGCCGCGATACAGCACGATGATCGAGTTGGCCACATGGTAGGCCGTGGTCAGGTCGTGGGTGATGTAGATGATGGAGACGCCGTATTCGCGGTTCATCTTGCGCAGGCTTTCTAGGATCGTCGCGCGCAGCGAGGCATCCACCATCGAGACCGGCTCATCGGCCACCAACAGGCGCGGCTTGAGCAACAGCGCCCGCGCCACATTGATGCGCTGGCGTTGGCCGCCGGAGAGCTGATGCGGAAAGCGCCCCAGCACATCCTCTGGCCGCAGGCCAACGGCGCTGAGCGCTTCATCCATCTTGTCGCGCGCTTCGCGCTTGCTGCGGGCCAGCTTGAACTTCTCGATCGGCACGCTCAGCAGATGGTCAACCGTATAGAACGGGTTAAAGACAGCGAACGGATCCTGGAAGACAGCCTGCACCTCGCGGCGGAAGGCAAGCCGTTCTTCGCCCTGCAACTTGGCGATGTCTTTGCCTTTGTAAAGGATCTGCCCATGGGTGGGCGAGATGAACCCGAGCAGCAGCATGGCCAGCGTGGTCTTGCCGCTGCCGCTCTCGCCGGCCACGGTCATGATCGTGGGCTGGTCGTCCTCGATCCGCAGCGACACGTCGTCCAGCGCCACCGTCATCGCCCGCGAGAGCAGCCCTTTGCTGTAGATCTTCGTGACGTTGCGGAATTCAAG
>DAOTYZ010000179.1:0-2180 GCA_034434555.1 Candidatus Roseilinea sp. | reverse complement strand
GCGTGGCTGGCGCTCGGCGGCGATTTTCAGCGCGCCATGATCAACGCGGTGGCCGTGCTGGTGGTCGCCTGCCCATGTGCGCTGGGGCTGGCCACGCCGGCGGCGATCATGGTCGGCATGGGCCGCGGGGCGGAGCTGGGCATCTTATTCAGGAACAGCACAGCGTTGGAGCAGGCCGCGCGGGTCGGCCTCATCGCGTTCGACAAGACCGGCACCTTGACCCAGGGTCGCCCGACCGTGGTGGAGGCCGTGGTGTTTGACCAAACGTGCGCCCCCGCGCCCGACGCGCTGCTCGCGCTCGCCGCGGGCGCGGAGCAGCACAGCGAGCATCCGCTGGCCCAGGCGATCGTGGAGGCGGCCAAGGCCCGCGCCATCCAGCCCACGCCGACGGCGCAGTTCCGCGCCCTGCCCGGCATGGGGGTCTTCGCGGTTGCCCATTCAACAGGGGACAACCAGCGCACCATCGCCGTCGGCAGCGCACGGCTGATGGCGCAGCAGGGCGTCGCGCTGGATGAGCGCGCGGAGGCGCAGATCGCGCGTTTGCAGGCGCGCGGGTGCACCGTGATGCTGGTCGCGGTGGATGGCCGGCTGGCCGGCGCGATCGGCCTGCGCGATACCGCGCGCCCCGAGTCGCGCACGGCGATTGCTGCGCTAAAACAGCGCGGCATTCGCACCATCATGCTGACCGGCGATAACGTGCTGGCTGCGCGGGCGATCGCGGAAGAACTCGGCATCGAGGAGGTGCTGGCTGAGGTCATGCCAGGGGAGAAAGCCGCGCGGATCGCCGCGCTAAAGCTGGCCGCTGCGGCGCCGCGTCGCCGATCGGCACGCGCGCTGGTCGCCATGGTGGGCGACGGCATCAACGACGCGCCTGCCCTGGCCGAGGCCGACGTGGGTATCGCCGTCGGCAGCGGGACCGACGTGGCCATCGAGGCCGCCGACGTCACGCTCATGCGTAGCGATCTGCGCCAGGTCGTCCAGGCGATTGACCTGGCGCGGGCGACGGCGCGCGGGATTCGCCAGAATCTGTTCTGGGCGTTCTTCTACAACCTGCTCCTGATCCCGCTGGCCGCGCTGGGGGTCTTTCAGCAGTATGGGCCGATCCTGGCCGCCGGCGCGATGGCCTCTAGCTCGCTCTTCGTCGTCGGCAACAGCCTGCGGCTGCGCCGTCAGGTGCGCGGCGGGGAGCTGAACCTATCAGCCCAGCAGAAAGCCGGCGCGGGCCAGATACGCGATGATGCGCCCAGCACAGCGCTCGGGTGATTCGTTCACCGTGTCGAGGGTGACTTCAGGGGCGATCGGCGGCTCGTAAGGGTCGTCCACGCCGGTGAAGCCTTTGATCTCGCCGCGCCGCGCGCGCGCATACATCCCTTTGGCGTCGCGCTGTTCGCAGACTTCGATCGGGGTGTCCACGAAGACCTCGATGAAGCGACCCTCGCCGATCTCCTCGATCATGCGGCGGACGGCGTCGCGCGTAGCGCGGTAGGGGCTGATCGCGGCGCAGACGGCGATCCCGTTATGGCGCACCACCTCGCCGGCGACGAAGCCGATGCGCAGGATGTTGGTGTCGCGGTCCTCGCGGCTGAAACCTAAGCCTTTGGAGAGATGGGTGCGCACCACATCGCCGTCGAGCAGCGTCACCTGACGGCCGCGCTCCATCAGCATGGCCACCAGCGCCTCGGCCACAGTGGACTTGCCGGCGCCGCTCAGGCCGGTGAACCAGACGCAGAACCCTTGTTTGTGGCGGGGCGGGAAGGTGCTGGTCAGGATTTCGGCGGTCTCGCGGCGGGTGAACCACTCCGGCAGCGGCCGGCCTTTGGCCAGGAATTCGTCGCGCACCTGGGTGCCGGAGATGGAGATGACGCGCGCGCCCGCCGGCACACGATCAGCCTCGACGTATTCATCGCGGTCTGCCAGATAGACCAATTCCTGGAACGGGATCATCTGCACGCCAATCTCGTCGGCGTATTGGCGCACCAGCTCCTGTGCGTCGTAGGGGCCGTAGAACGGCCGGCCGTGGCTATCCTTGCCGGGGCCGGCGTGATCGCGGCCAACGATGAAGTGCGTGGCGCCGTAGTTGCGGCGGATGATGGCATGCCAGAGCGCCTCGCGCGGGCCGGCCATGCGCATCGCCAACGGCAGCAGGCTGAGCAGCGTGCTGCGCCGGTCGTAGTAGTTCT
>DAOTYZ010000178.1:0-3377 GCA_034434555.1 Candidatus Roseilinea sp. | reverse complement strand
GCGGACTATCTGTGCCAGAACCTGCCGAAGGGGAGCAAGGTGGCGATTCTGCAGGGGATCATCACGCAATCCACGGGCAAGGCGCGCGCGGAGGGGGCGCGGGCCGGGCTGACGGCGTGCGGGATGAACATCGTGGCGGAGCTGTCGGCGGAGTGGGATCGCGCCAAGGCGACGTCGGTGATGGAGGACATCCTGACGCGCAATCCGGACATTCAGGGGCTGTTTGCGTCGAACGACAACATGGCCCTGGGCGCGGTGGAGGCGTTGAAGAACGCCGGGGTGAACGACAAGGTAATCGTGGTTGGGTTTGACGCGAATCCGGACGCGGCGGCGGCGATCCTAGCCGGCGAGATGGAGGCGACGGTGGCGCAGAACCCCTACAACATGGGTGCGTTTGGGGTGGAGAACGCGCTCAAGCTGGTGAAGGGTGAGCGCATCCCAGAGGTGATCGACACTGGCACGGAATTGGTCACCAAGGACAACGCCGAGCGCTACAAGTAAGCGCGCACCGCTCATGCCACTACGGAATACGGAATACGTATTGCGTATTCCGTATTCCGTATTTCGTGTTTCGTATTTCGTATTTCGTATTCCGTATGTTGAGCGTGCCCCTGCTGTTCGCATGACGGACTCACCTTTGCAGTTGGGCCTGATCGGCGCCGGGCGCATCGGGCAGGTGCACGCCGCGACGATCACCCAGCGGGTTGAGCGCGCGGTGCTGGTCGCGGTGGCCGACGTCAATATCGGCGCTGCACAAGCCTGCGCCGCGCGCTATCGCCTGTCGAGGGCGACCGGCGACCCCTATGAACTGATCGCTGACCCTCGCATCCAGGCCGTGCTGATTTGTTCGTCCACGGACACCCATGCGCCGTTGATCGAGGCTGCCGCAGCCGCCGGCAAGCACATCTTCTGCGAGAAGCCGATCGCGCTCAACCTAGATGCCACGCGCCGTGCGCTGAACGCAGTCGCGCGCGCCGGCGTGAAGTTCCAGATCGGCTTCAACCGACGCTTCGATCCCAACTTCTCGCGCGCCCGCCAAGCTATCATGAACGGGGAGATCGGCGAGCCACACGCGCTTCACATCATCAGCCGCGACCCCGAACCGCCGCCGCCGGCCTATGTCGCGGCGTCGGGCGGCCTGTTCCTCGATATGACGATTCACGACTTTGACATGGCACGCTTCTTGATCGGGGACGAGGTCGAGGAGGTGTACGCCGTGGGCGCAGCGCGGGTAGATCCGGCGATCGGTGAAGCGGGCGACATAGACACCGCGATGGTGCTCTTGCGCTTCGCGGGCGGCGCCTTTGGCACGATAGACAACAGCCGGCGCGCTGCCTATGGCTACGATCAGCGCGTGGAGGTCTTCGGCAGCCTGGGCGCGGTGAACGTGTCCAATAACTACCCGAATAGCGTCGTCTTCAGCACGGCGCAGGGCGTGTGCCGCGACCGGCCGTTGCATTTCTTCATGCAGCGCTACATCGAAAGCTACCAGCGCGAAGTGGAGGCGTTCATCGAAGCCGTGCTCGACGACAAGCCGGTGGCGGTGAGCGGCCAGGATGGGCTGGCCGCCTTGCTCCTCGCCCTGGCGGCAGGGCGCTCGCTGCGGGAGGGCCGGCCGGTGCGCGTGTGCGAGATCATGTAGGACGCGCGCCCAGGCGCGCGGACCTTTGCGTAGCGATGGCGACGTTCGGCGTGGCGGTGATCGGCGCAGGGCGGATCGGGGCGCTCCACCTGCGCAACCTGTGCGCCATTCCTGGCGTGCGCGTGGTCGTCGTGGCGGATGCTGAGCGCGAGGCTGCCGAGCGGGGGAAGGCGCTGGCCAATGCGGAGCGCGCGACCGATGACGTCGAAGCCGCCATCTGCCATCCCGCAGTGGATGCCGCCGTGATCGCCACGCCGACCCCAACCCATGCCCGGCTGATCACGCTGGCCGCCGAAGCCGGCAAAGCGATCTGGTGTGAGAAGCCGGTTGCGCTGGACCTGGGCGAGGCTGAGCAGGCCGCGGCCGTGGTGGAGTCCAAGCGGCTGCCGGCCCAGGTGGGCTTCATGCGCCGCTTCGACCCAGGCTACGCCGCGGCCAAGGACAAGATAGCCTCCGGAGCGCTTGGCCGCATCGAGGCTTTCCGCGCGCTCAGCCGCGACACCTACCCGCCTCCGCCGTCTTTCATCGCGCACAGCGGCAGCATCTTTCTAGACATGGCCATTCATGACTTCGACTTGGCCCGCTACTTGGTGGGCGAGGTGACCGAGGTATACGCCTGGGGCGCTGTATTGATTGACGAGCGCTTCACCCAAGCCGGCGACGCGGACACAGCCTGTGCGCTGCTGCGCTTCGAGAGCGGCGCGCTGGGCGTGGTCGAGACGGCGCGCCGCTCGGCCTGGGGCTATGATATTCGCACCGAGGTCGCCGGCGCGCAGGGCAAGCTGGTGATCGAGGCAGACCAGAAGACGCCACTGCGCTTCTCGCGCCGTTTTGGCTTCGAGGGTGACCACTACGAGAGCTTCGCAGATCGCTTTGAGGCAGCATACCGGTTGCAGTTCGAGGCGTTCTTCGAGGCGCTGCGCAGGGGATATTCACCCAGCCCCGGCCTGAGAGACGCGATTGAAACGTTGCGCCTGGCCGTTGCCGCGACGCGCAGTTGGCAGGAGGGCCGGCCGGTGGCCGTGCGAGAGGTCAAGAGCGATGCTTGATAACACGAGGTGCAGAGCAGCATGTGCGAGGAACGCCGTCGCGCGATTATCGAGCTATTGGAGGCCGAGCGGCGGGTGCGCGTAGAGGAACTCTCCCGGCGCTTCGGGGTGAGCGAGGTGACCATCCGCAAAGACCTGGCCGAGCTAGAGGCGCGCGGCCTGTTGCAGCGCGTCTATGGCGGCGCGGTGCCAGCCCACAAAAGTCGCTACAACCCCTCGTTTCTGGAGAAGCTCTCTCTCCACGCTGCCGAGAAATGGGCGATCGCTCAGGCAGCGATCCAACACGTCTGCGAAGGCGATGCCGTGATCCTGGACGCCGGCAGCACCACGCTGGCGATGGCTAAGGCCATGCGGGGGCGATTCCAGCATCTCACCGTGATCACCAGCTCGGTGCCCATCGCGCTGGAACTGGCGAACACCGGCTGGGATCTGCTCCTGATCGGCGGTCAGGTGCGCGCGCATAGCCTGGCGTTGATCGGGCCGCTGGCGGTCAACGCCCTGACCAGATTTCACGCCGACAAAGCGTTTCTCGGCGCTACCGGCGTCACGTTGCAAGATGGTTACAGCACGCCCAATCCCCTCGATGCCCAGCTCAAGCGGGCCATGCTCAACGCGGCGTCGGAGAGCTACGTGCTCACCGATTCTTCGAAGCTGGGGCATGGCGTGCTGGCGAATTACGCTCGTTT
>DAOTYZ010000177.1:0-5473 GCA_034434555.1 Candidatus Roseilinea sp. | reverse complement strand
CTGGATTTAGGCGACGCGCGGGAGGTGGCCGAGGCGATCCGGACGATGGTCGTGCGCGGCGCGCCGGCCATCGGCGCCGCGGCGGCCTACGGGTTGGCGCTGGCCGCCCAGCGCGCGCCGGCTGAGCGCCTGCTGGACGCGCTAGAAGAGGCCGCCGAGGTGTTGCGCCGCTCGCGCCCGACGGCGGTGAACCTCTTTTGGGCCATCCAGCGCGTCATGGACAAGGTCCACGCCAACCATGCGCTGGACGCCGACGCCCTGCGCGCGCTCGTGCTCAGCGAGGCGCACGCGATCGCCGAAGAGGACGTCGCAGTGAACAAGCGGATCGCCCAGCATGGCCAATCCCTCGTGCCCGACGGCGCGACGATCATCCACCATTGCAACACCGGCAGCCTGGCGACGGTGGACTATGGCACAGCGCTGGGGGTGATCCGCTACGCGCATGAGATCGGCAAGCGCATCCACGTCTATCTGGACGAGACGCGCCCGCGCCTGCAAGGCGCCAAGCTCTCGGCCTGGGAGCTGAATCAGCTCGGTGTGCCGCACACCGTGATCGTGGACGGCGCGTCTGGCTTCGTGATGCGGCGCCACAAGGTGGACCTCTGCATCGTCGGGGCCGATCGCATCGCGGCCAACGGCGACACCGCCAATAAGATCGGCACATATAACCTGGCGCTGGTCGCCAGGGCGCACGGCGTGCCGTTTTACGTCGCCGCGCCCACCAGCACGATTGACTTGAGCATCCGCAGCGGCGACGAGATCCCCATCGAAGAGCGCGGCGCAGACGAGGTGGCCTGCGTCGGCGCGACCCGCGTGGTGCCGGAGGGGTCGCCGGTGCTGAACTATGCCTTCGACGTGACGCCGGCTCACTTGATCACCGCGATCATCACCGAGGCGGGCGTGGTCTATCCGCCCTACGAGGAAGGGCTGGCCCGCGCCGTGCGCAGCCGGTCGGAGGCGCGCTGACGCCATGCTGGCACCTACGAAGCTCGCGCTCAGCGGAGCGCGCTTTCGCGTTACCTACCAGATCGCCGGCGCGCGCGACGAGGTCATGCGCAAGGCCGAGGAGATCTGCATCGAGCAAACCGTTGAATTCCCCGCCGACTTGGTCCCGGACGACGATATTCGCGCCCACGTCTTCGGGCGGATCGAGTCGGTGGAGCAGCGCGCCGAGCAGCTGTTCCACGTCCAAATCAGCTACGCGATTGAGACCGCCGGCCTGGAGATCACCCAGCTCTTGAACGTGGTCTTCGGCAATACCAGCATGAAGCCGGATATCCAGGTGGCCGACCTGGCGCTGCCGGACAGCCTGCTAGCGGCCTACGCCGGCCCGCGCTTCGGCGTCGCCGGCCTGCGCGAATTGCTGGGGGTGACAGGGCGGCCGCTGCTGTGCACAGCGATCAAGCCGATGGGCTTGTCGGCGGCAGCCCTGGCGCAGATGACCGGCGACTTCGCGCGCGGCGGCATTGACCTGATCAAGGACGACCACGGTTTGGCCGATCAGCTCTTCGCGCCTTATGCGGAGCGGGTGAAGCGCTGCGCCGAGGCGGTGCAGGAGGCCAACCAACGCACCGGCCGGCGCAGCGTATATGCCCCGAACGTGACCGCGCCGGGCAGGGCCTTATGGGAGCGCGCCTATCTGGCCAAACAGGCCGGCGCGGGCGCCTTTTTGGTCGCGCCGGGGATCGTCGGCTACGACCGGATGCAAGCGCTGGCCGATGACCCACAGTTGGGCTTGCCGATCCTGTTTCACCCGGCCCTGCTGGGCAGCTTTGTGACGTATCCATACACGGGCGTGGCGCATGGGGTGGTCTTTGGGTTGCTGGGCCGGCTGGCCGGTGCGGATGTGACGATCTTCCCGAACTTCGGCGGGCGCTTCTCCTTCAGCCGCGAGGATTGCCTGGCGATCGCCAAGGCGGCCAGGCGGCCGCTGGGACATCTTAAGCCGATCTTCCCCGCGCCGGCCGGCGGGATGAGCATCGGGCGGGTGGCCGACATGGTGGCGCTCTATGGCGTGGACACCGTGTTGCTGATCGGCGGCGACCTGCACCGCCATCCGGACGGGGTGTACGCAGCCAGCCAGCGCTTTTTGGAGACTGTGCTGGCCGCCTGCGCGCAGCGTTAGGGGTCGAGCAGGGCGCGCAGCGCCTCCGATGAGATCGTCCGCCGGCGCTGGACCTCGCGGCGGGCGCGCAACATGCGCAGCAGGCCGAGCAGGCCGGCGAGCTGGCCCCTCAGGCGGTTGCGGGCAGCCTGCCCGCGCCAGGCGCGCAGCGCGTCCCATGCGATCCGCCATTGCTCGCGCAGGATGGCGGGCCAGTGCGCGCGCCACACCTCAGCCGGCACGTCCTTGGCCAGCAACCAGATGAAGTTGCGCCCATCGTAGAAGCTGTTCAGCACGCCGCCGCCGGTGGCGCTGACTTTGTGATACACAATCGCGTCGTGGGCCAGCGCGCAGCGATAGCCGGCCAGTTGCGCCCGCCAGGCCAGGTCCACGTCCTCACAGGAGAACTCGAAGCGCTCGTCCAGCAGGCCGATCGCCTCGAGCATCGTGCGCCGGTAGATCGCCGCCGCGCCACACGCGCCGAAGACGTATTCTGCGTCGAAGCGGCCATCGTCGCGCTGCCAGACCCCGCGGTTGCCCGGCACGCCGCGCACTGAGTAGAAGTCGCCGGCGCTGTGCAAGTATTCGCGTCGGTCGAACAGGCGCACCTTGCTGGCCACAGCGCCGGCGTCGGGATGTTCCCGCAGGCAGCGCGCCGCGTTCTCTAACCAGCGCGGGTCGGCCTCGGTGTCGTTGTTCAAGAGGGCGATCGCCTCGGCGGCTTGGCTGGCGGCGCGGATGCCGGCGTTGCACGCGCCGGCGAAGCGGCGGTTCTCCGGCAGCGCCAGCAACCTGACCTCCGGGAAGTGTGCGCGCACCAGCCGGCGAGAGTCATCGCTGGAGGCATTGTCCACCAGGATCACTTCGAGCGGGGGGAGGGTCTGCCGGCGCAGCGCGCCGAGGCAGGTCGGGAGATGGTGGGCGCCATTCCAGTTGGGAATGACCACCGAGATGAGCATGTGCGGCGAACATTATAATTTTCTGAGCCACCCGTGAACGCCCTCGACCGCGTCCTTGCCGAGGACGCGCACCAAGCAGTGCCTGTTGAGCCGTTGGACGCGCTGAGTGACCAAGAGTTGGCCCGGCGGGCCAGACACGAGCGCCAAGCCTTCGGCGTGCTCTACGAGCGACACGTGGCGGCGATCTATCGCTACGTGTTCTATCGGGTGGGCAACGTCGAGGATGCCGAGGACTTGACCGCGCGCGTCTTCGCCCGCGCGCTGCGCCACATTCACAACTACGACGACCGTGGGTTGCCCTTCACCGCCTGGCTGTATCGCATCGCGCACAACGCCGTGGCAAACTTCCATCGCGACAACAGCCGGCGGCCAGCGGTGCCGCTGGAGGAGGCGGACGCGCTGGGCAGCGCAGCCAACGAGGACGACCACGAACAGCGGATAGACCGCGAGCGCGAGCGGGCGCGGCTGCTGCGGGCGGTGCGCAAACTGCCGCCAGAGCGCCAACATCTGCTGGTGCTGAAGTTTGTGGAACAATTGCAAAATGCGGAGATCGGGCAGATCATGAACCGGAGCGAGGGAGCAATCAAGTCACTTTATCACCGCACTTTATTACAACTGCGCCAGATTATGGCAGAATTGGACTGATGGCTGGTTCAAGGGTTGTTCTCAGCGCCGAAGACGTGGCCTGGCTGGAACAAGCGCTGGGCCAAGCGATGACGCCGGTGGCGCCGCGGCCGGAGTTCGTCTCGCGCGCAAAGGAGGAGCTGATGCGTTTGCCGGCCGCCCGCCCATTGCCGGCTTGGGCGCTGCTGGCAGCAGGAGTCGCTTTGTTCGCCGTGATCGGCACCCTGTTTTACCTGCGACCTGGGCGCAGCAGCCTTGCTTCCCTGCCGGATAGGCCCGCATAAACCGCGATGGACGCGCTCTTCATGTTCTGCGTGATCGGCGTCTCGTTCGCCGCCGTGATGCTGTTGTTGATGCGCGTCCGCCGGCTGACAAACGAGCTGGACGCGCTAAGTGACCAGCATCGGCAGCTCCGCCGGCAGTGCGATGCGCTGGTGCACGAGGCTGCCGAATGCCGCGCGCTGAAGGATGCGCTGAGCGAGGCGATTTTCGACCCGCTGCTGGTGATAGATGGACAGCGGCGCATCATGGCTGGCAATGAAATCGCCAAGCGGCTGGGCTTGTGCAAAGCCGGCCAGACGCTGATCGAGGCCATCCGCTCGCACGAGCTGGACAGCCTGGCCGGCGATGCGCTGGACATGCGCTGCGAATTGCCGCGCGATTTCTACATTGACCAGCGCCTATTTCGGGCGCGAGCGGTTCGCTACAACGGGGGGGCGGTCTTGGTGCTGCGCGATGTGAGCGAGCTTCAGCGCCTGGGGCGCGCGCGGCGCGACTTCGTGGCCAACATCTCGCACGAGCTGCGCACGCCGCTGGCGACGATCGGCGTGTTGCTGGAATCGCTGCGCCTGGAGGCGGCTGCCATCCCGCCGAATCTTCAGTGCCTGATCGCCCAGATGGATGCCCAGGTGACCTCGCTCACCCAACTGGTCCAGGAGCTTTCCGACCTGGCGCAGATCGAGGCAGGGCAGGTGCCGATGCGGATGGTGCGCGCGTCGCTCTATCAGGTGGCGAACACGGTGATCCATCGGCTGCTGCCGCAGGCGGAGAGCGCTGGCTTGCGCCTGGTCAACGAGATCCCGGAGCACTTATATGGCCTGTTCGACCCGGCCCAGATTCAGCGCGTGCTATCCAACCTCCTGCACAACGCGATCAAGTTCACGCCCGCAGGTAGCGCGACGGTGTTCGTGCTCTCCGAACGAGAGGCGGTCGCTCAGCTCGCCAAGCTGCGCGTCGCGCTGGCGGAGGTTGACCTGACGCCGGAGGATGTGTGGGTCGTCGGCGTGCGCGACACGGGGGTGGGCATCCCGCGCGAGGAGCTGCCGCGCATCTTTGAGCGCTTCTACAAAGTGGATCGCGCGCGCGGTCGAGGCGGCAGTGGGCTGGGCTTGGCGATCGCCAAGCACATCGTGGAAGCGCACGGCGGGCGGATTTGGGCCGAGAGCACCGTGGGCAAGGGGACGACCTTTTACTTCACCGTGCCGCGCGAGGGGTGAACCGTCCGGAGAGTGATGAGTTAAGTATTCCTCCTTTGGCATGACGAGGCCGGGCGGGGAGTGTGCATTCAGCAGAACGCTGGGTGGGCGACGACACTGCCGTCGCCACCCCCTACTCCAGCCGGTGAGCAGCGCGCAAGCGGTCGCCCCTTTTTGAACGCACCCATGAAACGCTATCAGGTATACAATTAGGCGTGAGGAGAGATGGCCAACCGAATGAACGGTGTGTATTCGCTCGATCAGACAGAGCGGCGCATACTACGGGCGTTGCACGACAAAGGTCCCGGCAT
>DAOTYZ010000176.1:0-3380 GCA_034434555.1 Candidatus Roseilinea sp. | reverse complement strand
TGCGCCTATCGCAGCGGCTACTTGCCGGAGGAGCGCCGCGCCATCGAAGCCGGCTTGCGGGAGGGGCGTGTGCGCGGCGTGGTGGCAACCAACGCCCTAGAGCTGGGGATAGACATCGGCGGATTGGATGCCTGCGTCATGCTTGGTTATCCGGGCAGCGTGGCCAGCTTCTGGCAACAGATTGGGCGCGCTGGCCGCCGAGGGAGCGCCAGCGTCGCTGTGATGGTCGCCACGGCTGACCCGCTCGACCAATACCTGGCCGCGCATCCGGAGTATCTCTTCGGCCAGTCCCCTGAGCATGCGCGCATCGCGCCCGATAACCTGGGCGTGCTGGCAGCGCACGTCGCTTGCGCGACGTTTGAGCTGCCGTTCACGCGCGGCGAGCGCTTGGGCTACGCAGATATTGACGACTTGCTGGAGGCATTGGCCGAGGCAGGTGAGGTCCATGCCAGCGGGACCGGTGGATTGCCGCTGTTCCGCGCCAGCGGCGGTGTCGCCCGGCCAGCGACCAAAGCGCGTTACACGTGGGTGGGGCAGGGCTATCCTGCCGACCGCGTGAGCCTGCGCGGCGTTGGCGCGCGCATCAGCATCCTGGATGAGCGTGGTCAGCTCATTGGGGAGACCGAACGGGTCACTGCGCCGGCGCGCGTCCATCCCGGCGCGATCTACCTGCATCAGGGGCAGGCCTATCTGGTTACCGAGCTTGACTGGGAGCTTGGGCGCGCCATTGTGCGGCCGGTGCAGGCGGATTACTATACGCAGGCCAGCGTGGTCTCGGAGGTGAGCGTGCTGCGCGAATATACGCGCGGCGTGCACGGCCCGCTGCTGGTGGCCATTGGCGAGCTGGAGGTGACCACCACCGTCACTCGCTACCGCCGGGTGCAGTTCAGCACGCATCGCCTGTTGGGGTGGAGCGAGGTGGAAGTACCCACGCAAACCCTGGTGACGACCGGTTACTGGTTTGCGATCCCTGAGCCGATCTGCCAGCAGCTAGAGCGGGCCGGCATCCTGGGTCGGCCAAATGACTACGGTCCGAACTGGGAGCAGCAGCGCCAGGCCGCCCGCGCGCGTGATGACTACCGCTGCGTGATCTGCGGCAAGCCAGAGCCGCCCGACCGACCGCATCACGTGCACCACCGCCGGCCATTTCGGACGTTTGGTTACCTGCGCGGCGAGAACGATCGCTATCTGTTGGCCAACGACCTGGATAACCTGATAACGGTGTGTCCTTCATGCCACGCCAAGATCGAGACCGCCGAGCCGGTCAATCAGGCGCTGGGCGGGCTGTGCCACTTGTTGGTGAACCTGGCTCCGCTGATTTTGATGTGCGACGCTGGCGACATCGCTGCGACGTTCGAGATATCCAGCCTGCATACGCGCTTGCCTACCATCACGGTCTACGAACTGACGCCGGGTGGGACGGGCCTGGCTGATGTGCTGCTCGAACATCACGCAGACTTATTGCGCATGGCCGCGCAGCGCGTCCGCGAGTGCCCGTGTGAATATGGCTGTCCGTCGTGCGTGGGGCCGTCGCTCGCTGAGAAAGGGGGACGCGACCTGAAGCGCGATGTCGCGCAGCTCATCGCAGCGCTGACGCAAGCGTTAGACTGATCCCACCACGAGGAGCGAGAATCATGAAGGCAGTTCGTATTCACAACCATGGCGATGCTGATGTGCTGACGTATGAGGATGTGCCCATGCCAGAGCCTGGCACCGGCGAGGTGCGGGTGAAGGTGGCTGCCGCTGGCTTGAACTTCATTGACATTTATCAGCGCCGCGGCTGGTACACCACGCCACTGCCGTTGACCCTGGGGCAGGAGGCTGCCGGCGTCGTTGATGCGGTCGGCGCAGGCGTCGCTGAGTTTAAGCCTGGTGACCGCGTGGCCTATGCCATGGTCTTGGGAGCATACGCTGAGTATGCCGTCGTGCCGGTGACGCGGCTGGTGCCTGTGCCGGCTGAGATCTCTCTCGAGCTGGCTGCTGCGGTGATGCTCCAGGGGATGACAGCGCATTACCTGGCAACGACCACTTATCCGCTCAAGCCAGGCGATGTGGCGCTGGTGCATGCCGGCGCGGGCGGCGTGGGCCAGTTGCTCATCCAGATCGCAAAGCGCCGAGGAGCGCGCGTGATCGCCACGGTTGGGTCGGTCGAGAAGGCCGAGTTGGCCAAGGCAGCCGGCGCTGACGACGTGATCCTTTACCGCGAGCAGGATTTCGAGATGGAGGTGAAACGCTTGACTAATGGCGCCGGCGTGCATGTGAACTACGACTCGGTGGGAAAAGAGACCTTCCTGAAAGGGCTGAACGTGCTGCGTCCGCGCGGTTATATGGTGCTCTACGGACAGGCCAGCGGGCCGGTTGAACCGTTTGACCCGCAGTTGCTCAATCAGAAAGGCTCGCTCTTCCTCACCCGCCCTTCGCTGGGCCACTATCTGCTCACGCGCGAGGAGCTGCTGGGTCGTGCGGGTGACCTCTTCCGCTGGATGACAGCCGGCGAGCTGATCGTGCGGATTGATCGCACCTTCCACCTGAGCGAGGCAGCAGATGCCCACCGTTACATGGAGGATCGGCGCACGCTTGGCAAGGTGCTGCTGGTCCCGTGAGCGGGATTCCTTTGCGCAGTTTTGATAGATAATATCAGGCGATGGCCTTTACTGTCCAGGATTTTGAAGATCTGCTTCGACTGCTCGACGAGCGTCCGGAGTGGCAAGCGGCGCTGCGCCAGCGCGTGCTGACCGGCGAGCTGCTCGAAGTGCCGCGCCTGATGCGCGAAACTGCCGAGTCGCAGGCTAGGACGCAGCAAGTGCTGGAGGCATTCGGCAGACGCCTCGATCAGCGCGAGCAACAGATAGATGAGCTTGCCCAACTGATGAAGCAGCTCGCGCTGCGCGTGGATGAAATTGCTCGACAGCTAGAGCAGCTCACGCGCCGCGTGGATGTGCTCGCCCAGCGGGTCGAAGAGATCGCCGCGCAGTTGGCGCAGCTCACGCGCCGCGTGGACGCGCTGACGGAACGAGTTGATCAGCTTACCCAGCGGGTGGACGCGCTCGCGCAGCGGGTTGAAGAGATCGCCGAGCAATTGGCGCAGCTCACGCGCCGCGTGGACGCGCTGGCGGAACGGGTTGATCAGCTTACCCAGCGGGTGGACGCGCTCGCGCAGCGGGTTGAAGAGAGCGCCGCGCAGTTGGCGCAGCTCACGCGCCGCGTGGACGCGCTCGCCCAGCGGGTCGAAGAGATCGCCGCGCAGTTGGCGCAGCTCACGCGCCGCGTGGACGCGCTGACGGAACGAGTTGATCAGCTTGCTCAGCAGGTTGAGCAATTGACGAAGCAGATGAACGAGATGGCCAGGCAGTTTGCCCAGTACCGAAGGGACACCGATC
>DAOTYZ010000175.1:0-3095 GCA_034434555.1 Candidatus Roseilinea sp. | reverse complement strand
GATCGGTGTCCCTTCGGTACTGGGCAAACTGCCTGGCCATCTCGTTCATCTGCTTCGTCAATTGCTCAACCTGCTGAGCAAGCTGATCAACTCGTTCCGTCAGCGCGTCCACGCGGCGCGTGAGCTGCGCCAACTGCTCGGCGATCTCTTCGACCCGCTGGGCGAGCGCGTCCACGCGGCGCGTGAGCTTCGCCAATTGCTCGGCGATCTCTTCGACCCGCTGCGCGAGCGCGTCCACCCGCTGGGTAAGCTGATCAACCCGTTCCGCCAGCGCGTCCACGCGGCGCGTGAGCTGCGCCAACTGCTCGGCGATCGCTTCAACCCGCTGCGCGAGCGCGTCCACCCGCCGGGTAAGCTGATCAACCCGTTCCGCCAGCGCGTCTACGCGGCGCGTGAGCTGTTCTAACTGCCGAGCAATTTCATCCACGCGCAGCGCAAGCTGTTTCATCAGTTGCGCCAGCTCATCTATCTGCTGATCGCGCTGATCAAGGCGCTGGCCGAACGCCTCCAGCACCTGCTGCGTCCTGGCCTGCGACTCGGCGATTTCGCGCATGAGGCGCGGCACTTCGACCAGCTCGCTGGTGAACACGCGCTGGCGCAGTGCCTCTAGCCACTCCGGACGCTCGTCGAGCAGTCGAAGCAGATCTTCAAAATCTTGGACGGTAAAGGCCATCGCCGGATATTATCCATCAAAACTGCGCAAATGAATCCTGTTCAAGGGACGAGCAGCACCTTGCCGAGTGTGCGGCGCTCCTCCATGTAGCGATGGGCGTCTGCTGCGTCGCTGAGCCGAAAAGTGCGATCGATCCGCACGATCAGCTCACCGGCGGTGATCCAGCGAAACAGATCGCCTGACCGGTTCAGCAGCTCCTCGCGCGTGAGCAGATAGTGCCCCAGCGAAGGGCGCGTGAGGAAGAGTGAGCCTTTCTGATTGAGCAACTGCGGGTCAAACGGTTCGACTGGCCCACTGGCCTGGCCGTAGAGCACCATATAACCGCGCGGACGCAGCACGTTTAACCCCTTCAGGAAGGTCTCTTTCCCCACCGAGTCGTAATTCACATGGACGCCGGCGCCGTCGGTCAGGCGCTTGACTTCGGCTTCAAAATCCTGCTCGCGGTAGAGGATAACGTGGTCGGCACCGACTGTCTTGGCCAACTCTGCCTTCTCCGCTGACCCAACTGTGGCGATCACCGTCGCTCCGCAGCGTTTGGCGATCTGGATGAGCAACTGGCCCACGCCGCCTGCGCCGGCATGCACCAACGCCACGTCGCCCGGCTTGAGCGGGTACGTACTGGTGACCAAGTAATGCGCGGTCATCCCTTGCAACATGACCGCGGCGGCCAGCTCAAGCGAAAGCTCCGCCGGCACGGGCACCAACCGCGCCGCCGGCACGATTGCATACTCGGCATACGCGCCCAGGACCATCGCATAAGCCACGCGATCGCCGGGCCTGAACTCGGTCACGCCATCCCCAACGGCATCTACCGTGCCGGCGGCCTCTTGACCCAGAATTAGAGGAAGCGGCGTTTTGTACCAGCCGCGGCGTTGATAAATGTCAATGAAGTTCAAGCCGGCAGCAGCCACCTTCACCCGCACCTCGCCAGGACCAGGTTCGGGCAAAGGCACGTCCTCGTACGTCAAGACATCCGCTTCGCCGTGGCGATGAATCCGCACTGCCTTCATGACGCTCAGTTTAACGCAGCCGTGAGCGATTCGAGCAGGCGCAGGACGTCGCGCTTGGGGTTGCGGTCGGCGTCTGCCTGGGGATCGAGCGATGGGCCTACGCACGATGGACAACCTTGGTCACAGGGACACTCACGGACGCGCTGCGCAGCCATGCGCAACAGGTCGGCGTGTCGTTCGAGCAGCACATCGGCCAGGCCGGTGCCACCCGGCGTCAGCTCGTAGATCGTGATGGTGGGCAAGCGCGTATGCGGGCTGGTCACCTCAAACGTCGCCGCGAGGTCGCCTGGGTCGCACATGACAAACAGCGGGGCCAGGTTCGCCAGGAGGTAGCACAACCCACTCAGCGCCCGATTGACCGGCTCGGCGGTTTCGATCTTGGCGTGGCATGAGGGGCATACCGTTATCAGGTTGTCCAGGTCGTTAGCCAACAGATAGTGGTCGTTCTCCCCGCGCACATAGCCGAAGGCCCGAAACGGCCGACGATGATGTACGTGATGCGGTCGGTCGGGCGGCTCCGGCTTGCCGCAGATCACGCAACGGTAGCCATCGCGGGCGCGGGCAGCTTGGCGCTGCTGCTCCCAGTTCGGGCCATAGTCATTTGGCCGGCCCAGGAGGCCGATGCGCTCCAACTGCCGGCAGATCGCCTCGGGAATGGCAAACCAGTAGCCGACCGTCAGCAGCGTCTGCGAAGGCAAGTCCAGCTCCCCCCATCCCATCAGCCGGTGAGTGTTGAACTGGATTTGGCGATAGCGGCTGACAGTCGTGGTCACCTCCAGCTCGCCCATGGCTGCCGGTATTGGGTCTGTGTTGCGCGCGTATTCGCGCAGCACGATGACCTCGGCGACCGCGCTGGCTTGTGTGTAGTAATCAACGTGAACCGGTCGCACGATGGCTTGGCCGGCGGTCCATTCCAGCTTGGTGACCAGGTAAGTCTGTCCCTGATGGAGGTAGATTGCGCTGGGATGCAGGCGCGCCAGCGCAGTGGCGCGCTCCGTCTCGCCGATGAGCTGGCCGCGCTCGTCCAAAATGCTGATGCGCTCGCCGACGCCGCGCAGGCTCACGCGGTCGGCGGGATAACCCTGTCCCACCCAGGTGTAGCGCGCTGCCGGCCTGGGTGCGCCGCCGGCGCGGAAGAGCGGCAGCGGACCAGGGTCGCTCACGTGAAGCTCACCCGTCTCAGCCAATGCATCTAACAAGTCGTCAACGTCCGCGCTGCCCAGGCGCTCGCCCCGATTGAACGGCAGCTCAAACGCGGCGCAGGCGACATGGGCCGCCAATACACCTAAGTTATCGGGGGCAATGCGCGCGTATTCGGGCGACTGACGGAAGAGGTACTCCGGATGCGCAGCCAGATATTGATCGAGCGGGTCGGCGGTGGCAACCATGACAGCGACGCTGGCGCTTTGCCG
>DAOTYZ010000174.1:0-16903 GCA_034434555.1 Candidatus Roseilinea sp. | reverse complement strand
GAAGCTGAGACATGGCCAAGGAGAAATTCGTACGGACAAAGCCACACGTGAACGTGGGGACGATGGGGCACATTGACCACGGCAAGACGACGCTGACGGCGGCGATCACCAAGGTGCTGTCGCTGAAGGGGCAGGCGCAGTTCATGGCGTATGACCAGATTGACAAGGCGCCGGAGGAGCGCGAGCGCGGCATCACGATATCCATTGCTCACGTGGAATACGAGACCGAGAAGCGGCACTACGCCCACGTGGACATGCCGGGGCATCGTGACTACATCAAGAACATGATCACCGGTGCGGCGCAGGTGGACGGGGCGATTTTGGTGGTGGCGGCGCCGGACGGGCCGATGCCGCAGACGCGCGAGCACGTGCTGTTGGCGCGGCAAGTGGAAGTGCCGAGCATCGTGGTGTTTCTGAACAAGGTGGACATGATGGACGACCCGGAGCTGCTGGAGCTGGTGGAGCTGGAGCTGCGGGAGTTGCTGAACAAGTATGGGTATCCTGGGGACACGACGCCGATCGTGCGGGGGAGCGCGCTGAAGGCGCTGGAGAGCACGTCGAAGGACCCGAACGCGCCGGAGTATGCGCCGATCTTGGAGCTGATGCGGACGGTGGATGAATACATCCCGACGCCGGTGCGCGCGGTGGACAAGCCGTTCATGATGCCGATCGAGGACGTGTTCAGCATCAAGGGGCGCGGGACGGTGGTGACAGGGCGCGTGGAGCGAGGGAAGCTGAAGGTGGGGGACACGGTGGAGATAGTGGGGCTGCGGGAGACGCGCAGCACGGTGGTGACCGGGCTGGAGATGTTCCACAAGGTGCTGGACGAGGCAGAGGCAGGGGACAACTGCGGGGTGCTGTTGCGCGGGATAGAGCGAGACGACGTGGAGCGCGGGATGGTGCTGGCGAAGCCGGGGAGCATCAAGCCGCACAGCGAGTTTGAGGCGCAAGTGTATGTGTTGAGGAAGGACGAGGGGGGTCGGCACAAGGCGTTCTTCAGCGGGTATCGGCCGCAGTTTTACATACGGACGATGGACGTGACCGGGGAGGTGCAGTTGCCGGAGGGGGTGGAGATGGTGATGCCCGGGGACAACGTGACGATGCGGGTGAAGCTGATCGCGCCGGTGGCGCTGGAGCAAGGCTCGCGCTTCGCTATCCGCGAGGGCGGCTTGACCGTCGGCGCAGGCACCATCACGAAGGTGTTCGAGTAAACCTGTGGCGCGCGTCGAGCCGTGTGTTATATTGGCCGCGCGCCACCACGAAGGGCAGTAGCTCAACTGGTAGAGCACTCGATTCCAAATCGAGCGGCTGCGGGTTCGAGTCCTGCCTGCCCTGTATAAACGAGTGCGGCGCTCCTCCGAAGCGTCCCTAGCAAACCATGGCAAACCAAGATGTCGTCGAGAAGAAGTCAAGCGGCCCAAGCGTGCTAGAGCCTGTGCGCGAGTTCGGGCGTGAAACGTTCGGCGAGCTGCGCAAGGTCCACTGGCCCACCCAAGCACAGGCACGCAATCTGACCGCCGTCGTTTTGGCGGTCACCGTGATCATGGCCGTGTTGTTGGGCATCTTTGACCTTCTCTTCGGTCGCTTGATCGAAGAGATCTTGGTCTCGAACCTGATCGCTATCGCTATTGCCGTGGTGATCGTGGCTTCCATCGTCGTGCTCATCGTTTTCGCCAATCGCAGCCAGCGGTAAGCACATCCATCCGAAGCCAGATGGAAACCGTGAACGAGTTTGAACAGCGCCCTGCGGCGGAATCGGTCAATCCGGATGTCCCCTCTACCCCAGCCGAGCCTAACCTCGAAGCGAGCACATCGCCTGAAGAGCTTGGCGCGACTGCGACGCCGGCGAATAACTTAGCGGAAGAGGAGACCCTTCCTTCCAACGTCGCTGCTTCGGATGTCTCGGCCATCTCTGACGACGAAGAAGAAGTAGTCGCTCGCCCACCGCGCAAGCGCGGACGAGCGACAAAGGGCGCGGCAAAGCCGGCGCGCGAGCGATTGCCCGATCCCGGCGACGGCAGCGGCTATGCTGCCCCCTATATGCCCGAAGGCGTGGACTCGCCGGATGAGCCTTTGTGGTATGTCATCCACTGCTATTCCGGTTACGAGAACAAAGTCAAACAGAACCTAGAGCAATTCATCGAGTCCATGGGCATGGCCGATCGCATCCTGGAAGTGGTTGTGCCGACCGAGGACGAGATCGAGGTTCGCGAAGGCAAGCGCCAGACCGTTGAGCGGCGCGTCTTTCCAGGCTACATCCTGGTGCGGATGAAGATGAGCGAGGAGACGTGGCAGGTGGTGCGCAACACCCCCGGCGTCACGCGCTTTGTCGGCATGGGCAATCGTCCCCAGCCACTGAGCCAACAAGAGGTTGACCAAATCCTCCGGCGCATGCAAGCCGAAGCGCCCAAGATCAAGGTCAACTTCCGCACCGGGCAGAAGGTGCGCATTACCGATGGTCCATTTGCCGACTTTATGGGCATCGTGGACAAAATAGATACCGAGCGAGCCAAAGTCACCGTGTTGGTTTCGTTCTTTGGCCGCGAAACCCCTGTTGAACTGGATTTCTTACAAGTGGAGAGGATGTAAGTAGGTCAAGCGTGGGAGAGCATTCCCTGCTCGTTCACACCACAAGGAGCTTGAAGATGGCCAAGAAGATCAAATCCGTCGTTAGCATCCAAATAGAGGCAGGCAAAGCCAGCCCTGCGCCTCCGATTGGCCCATCGCTGGCCCCGCACGGCATCAACCTGATGATGTTCTGTAAGGAATACAACGCGCGGACTGCTTCAATGGCTGGCTACATCATCCCGGCCAAAATCACCGTATACACCGACAACTCGTTCACCTTCACCTTGGGCACACCGCCCACTGCCCAGTTGATCCGCAAAGCGGCAGGCATTGAGAAAGGATCACCCACGCCGAACCGCAACAAGGTCGGCAAGATCACCATGGCCCAGGTGAAGGAGATCGCCGAGATGAAGATGAAGGACCTGAACGCAGTCAATCTAGAAGGGGCGATGAAGCAAGTGATCGGCACCGCGCGCAGTATGGGCGTGGAGGTCGTGGAGGGGTAGTGAGTGCGTAGTGCGTATTACGTATTGCGTAGCGCGCGAGGACGGTAGAGCGATGGCGAAGACTGGCAAGAAGTATCTGGCTGCGGCACAGAAAGTGGACCGCAGCAAAGTGTATCCCCCGGTCGAGGCTGTGAAGTTGGTCAAGGAGACCAGCTTCACAAAGTTTGACGCAACCGTTGAATGTCACGTCCGGTTGGGCGTAGACCCACGCCAGGCCGATCAGCAGGTGCGTGGCGTAGTGGTCTTGCCCAACGGCCTGGGCAAGACGGTGCGCGTGCTGGTGTTTGCCCAAGGCGACGGCGCGCGCATCGCCCAGGAAGCCGGCGCAGACTTCGTGGCCGATAGCGACGAGTGGATCAAGAAGATTCAAGACGGCTTCACTGATTTCGACGTGGCCATCGCCACGCCCGACATGATGGGCAAGGTCGGTCGGCTCGGTAAGGTGCTTGGTCCGCGCGGATTGATGCCCAACCCCAAGGCCGGCACAGTCGTCCCCGCTGAGGACATCCCGCGGGTCATCAAAGAAGCCCGCGCTGGCCGCGTTGAGTTTCGGCTGGATAAAACCGGCAACTTGCACGTGCCGATGGGCAAGGCAAGCTTCAGCACAGAGGCGCTCACCGAGAACCTGGCCGCCTTCCTGGACGCGGTGAACAAGGCCAAGCCGGCTGCGGCCAAAGGCACCTACATTAGGCGCATCACCCTCGCCTCCACAATGGGGCCAGGGATTCGCGTCGATCCCAGCGTGCCGGCAAAGGCTGGGTGATCCGCCGTTGCCACGGCAACCCCGTGGCGCACTGGTCTGCTCGTCATCGTGGCGCGCTGCCGAAGCGCGCCACTTGCGCTTTTATCCACCCGCTGCACGCATGACAGATGCGGATTTTGCAGCGTGGAAGAGTGGGATGGGTAAGTGTGCCAAATGGCTACCGGGAGCATCGCACTAGGCGCGCTGATGACCGGCGCGGGGCTTTTTTCCCTCCTTCTGGCAGCGCTCTTTTTGCGCGGCCTGCGCAACCTGGCATCCGAGACCTTCCTGCCACGCTTAATGGCGCGCCGCTGGCCGCGCGCTGCCGGCACGATCATCACCGCTGAAGTCCATGAATCGCCCAAGAATCCCGAGGGCGTATCCTTTTATGAGCCAGTGGTGCGCTATGCCTACAGCGTCGGCGGACGTTCCTATGAGCAAAGCCAGCTTGATCTGGTCCCGACCGCCAGCTTGCCCAATAGGGCGCAGGCTGTCGTCGCGCGCTATCCGGTTGGCAGCGCGGTGACGGTCTATTACGACCCGCGCGCGCCACAGCGTGCCCTGATTGACCTCACCATCCGCCCCTATCACGTGTTCAGCGCGTTGTTCTTGTCTTTAGGCATCCCTGCGCTGTTGTGGATAGGTTTATCGCTCCTCGGCGCCGGCTTACAGTTGCTGCTGGCATCGAACTAAGCTGATAACATACCCGAACAAAACAGTCGCCAAGGTGGTATGCCATGAAAGGTCTAATCTTGAGCGGAGGGAAGGGGACGCGCTTGCGACCGCTCACCTTCACCAGCGCCAAGCAACTTATTCCGTTGGCCAATAAGCCGGTGCTCTTTCGCGTGATCCAGGCGATCCGCGATGCGGGGATTGACGACATCGGCATTGTGATCGCGCCGGAGACGGGTGCAGAGATCAAGAACGCGGTAGGCGACGGCGCACGCTGGGGCGCGCGGATCACCTACATCGTGCAGGACGAGCCGCGCGGGCTGGCCCACGCCGTCAAGATCAGCCGCGACTACATCGGCGATGTGCGCTTCGTCATGTTCCTGGGCGATAACTGCATCCAGGGTGGCATCCATCGCCTGATCGAGCAGTATGCGGCTTCGGACTACAACAGCCAGATCGTGCTGACGCGGGTGAGCGACCCGCGCCAGTATGGGGTGGCTGTGCTGCGCGAAGACGGCAGCATCGCTCAGCTCATCGAGAAGCCGGCCAACCCGCCCAGCGACCTGGCCCTGGTCGGGATCTACATGTTCGATAAGCACATCTTCGAGGCTGTGGAGGCCATCCAGCCTTCCTGGCGCAACGAGCTGGAGATCACCGACGCCATCCAGTGGCTGGTCACGCATGGCTATCAGGTATATCCATACGTGCATACCGGTTGGTGGGTGGACACCGGCAAGCGTGAGGACATGCTGGAGGCCAATGCCCTGGTTTTGGAGGAGCTGACCCCCTATAACGAGGGCGAGGTGGACGAGCGCTCAACCGTAGATTCGCGCGTGACGCTGGAGAAAGGCGCGCGCATCGTGAACAGCGTGGTGCGCGGGCCGGCGATCATCGGCGAGAACACGCGGATCATCAACAGCTACATCGGCCCATTCACCAGCATTGACCGCGAGTGCGTGATCGAGAACGCCGAGATCGAACGGAGCATTGTCCTCGAACAATGCCAGATCTCCAACATCCCCGCCCGCATCCACGACAGCCTGATCGGCCGCCGGTCGGTGATCACGCACGTAGCAAGCAAGCCAAGTGGCTATCGCCTGCTGCTGGGGGACTACAGCCAAGCTGGGCTGCCATGACGGCGCGCAATTTTGAAGACGTGATGGCGCATGTCCAGGCGCTGAATGTGCGCTTTGCCGAGCGCGCGCCGCGCCACGACCGCGAGGGGACATTTGCCTTTGAGAACGTGGAAGACCTGCGCGCCGCTGGCCTGCCACGACTGCCCGTGCCCGTTGCGCTGGGTGGCGACGGATTCACCCTCTTTCAATGCGTCCAAATACTGCGGCACATCGCGCGCGCCGACGCCAGCACTGCGCTGGGCCTGGCGATGCACTTCCATGTCGTTGGAACGCTGGCTGAGACGCGCACCTGGCCGGAAGCGGCCTTCACGCGCCTGTGCCAGGAGATCGTTCGCGATGGCGCGTTGGTCAACAGCGCAGCCAGCGAGCCGGAGATGGGCAGCCCCTCGCGCGGCGGCTTGCCGGCCACGATCGCTGTGCGCGTGCCGGGTGGATTTGTGCTCAGTGGCTGTAAGCGCTGGGTAACTTACGCGCCGGCCCTGCGCTACTTCCTGGTCACCGCGCAGCTCGACGGCGGCATTGGCGTCTTCGCCGTAGCAAGTGATGCGCCGGGGCTGACGCTGATTGACAACTGGGGCCATAGCCTCAGCCTGCGCGCCAGCGGCTCGTTCGACGTGCAGTTGAAGGATGTCTTTGTGCCGGCAGAATGGCACGTCGAGCAGCGCGAAGCCGGCCAACCCAAGCGTGGCGGCTTGCCCGCCGGCTGGCCGACCTGCGCGTTCGCCGCTGTCTATCTCGGCGTGGGTGAGGGCGCTTTAATGGCGCTGGTGGATTACGCTTGGCAGCGGACGCCCACTGCGCTGGGCAAGCCCATCGCCGAGCTGCCCAACCTACAGCGGAGCGTTGGGCAGATGGACATCGCGCTGCGCGCGGCCCGTGCAGTGCTAGAAGAAACCGCTCGTCGCTGGTCCGAACACCCTGAAGCCCGTGCAGAGATGGAGGCAGACCTGGCTACAGCCAAGCACTTGTGTACGAACGCAGCGATCACCGTGACCGACATCGCGTTGCGAGCCGCCGGTGCCAGCGGGCTAGAGCCTACCCTGCCGCTGGAGCGTTACTTCCGTGATGCGCGCGCCGGCCTGATGCATCCACCCCAAGATGACCGTGCATTAGAGGTGATCGGCAAACACGTCTTGACGAGAAAGCCGCGGTAAGTCCCTGTCTCCCCTCTCACTCGCGAGATGCCCCCAACGGGACTCGAACCCGTGTTTCGGCCTTGAAAGGGCCGCGTCCTAACCGCTAGACGATGGGGGCTATACAAGTAGATTTTAACACGCTAGCTGGGTGCATTCCCCAACAGGGGCAAAGCCATCTCCGGCGATGCATTGGTCTATCCCGCAGGTTGGCGCAGCCTGTGGGAAAGTAAAAGGACGCATCTGTCATGCTGAGCGCGCAGCGAAGCATCTAAACTCGCGCCCAATCACATCCCTGCGAAGTCACTGATCCCGCGCCTCACTGTCATGCTGATCGCCTTATCATTCCCCGCCCGCGCCCCCTTTCATTCCCCCGCTCGCGCCACAGAATTGATTAAAATAAAGGGTGCGCGGAGAGGTAGCATAGCCCGGTCTAATGCGCGCGCCTGGAGAGCGCGTGGGCCTGAACAAGGCCTCGCAGGTTCAAATCCTGTCCTCTCCGCCTTCTTTATTCCCCCAACACGCTGCCAGCGAAGGCCGGATGGCCGCGCAGGAAGGCGCCGGCGTCGGTCGCCTGCCGGCCCTCCAACTGCACACTGATCAGCCGCAGCAGGCTATCGCCGCAGCGCACATATACGCTTCCATCGCGCACGATCACCGTCCCAGCCTGCTGTGCGCCGTCTGAGCAGGCGTCGTCCAGCGCTGCGCGCAGCACCTTGAACTGCCGGCCCTGCCAGGAGGTATATGCCCCTGGCCAAGGCGTCATCGCCCGCACATGTCGCTCTATCACATGAGCCGGCTGCGACCAGTCTATCCGCCCGTCCTCCTTCTTCAAGCGCGGGGCGAAGGTCACCTGCGACTCATCTTGCCGCTGAGGGACTATTTCGCCGGCCAGCCAGCGCGGCAGCGTTTCGACCAACAGCGCCGCCCCCAGCGTTGCCAGTCGTGCGCTCAGCGCGCCGGCGGTCTCATCCGGCCCGATCGGCGTCTCACGCTGAGCAAGGATCGGACCAGCGTCCAGTCCCGCCTCCATCAGCATGATCGTCACGCCGGTATGCGCGTCGCCGGCCGCTATCGCCGCGCTCACCGGCGCTGCCCCGCGCCAACGGGGCAGCAGCGAGGCATGGACGTTCACGCAGCCATGTCGAGGCAGGTCGAGCACGTCTTGGCGCAGGATTTGGCCGAAGGCAGCCACGACGATCACATCTGGCGCCAGCGCGCGCAGTTGCGCCACTACCTCCGGGGGTTTCAGCGAGGCCGGCTGGAGCACGTTCAGCCCGCGCTGTTGGGCGAACTGTTTGACCGGCGAAGGGCGCACCTGCTGGCCACGGCCAACCGGCGCGTCGGGTTGGGTGACCACCGCGACCACCTCATAGTTCGCCTCGAGCAGGGCAGCCAGCGACGGCAGCGCGAACTCAGGCGTACCCATAAAGATCACTCTGGCCATATCTCAATTTTCGTCTATGATGCCCGCGCATCGTGCACATCGTCCTCGGCGCTTATCTGCTGAGTGGGACGCCCGGCTATCGCCAGGCCGGCATCCACCAGTACATCAAGCACCTGCTATACAGCCTGGCAGATAGCCAGTCCCAACCGGATTGGCGCTTCACTGCCCTGGTTAGCCCAACAGCACTTGCCGAGGGGCCTGTGCGCCTTGCCCTCCAACCAGCCCGCTGCTCTACTGAGCATCCCCTTGTGCGCGTCATCGTTGAGCAGCTTGACACTCCCCATCTCTTGCGTCAGTTAGGCGCCGATCTCTACCACGGCCTAGGCTTTGCCGTCCCGCTGCGCGCGCCTTGCCCGACTGTGGTCACCGTCTTCGATCTGAGCTTCATCACCCATCCTCAGGCTCACCGCAGGTTCAGCCGTTGGTACTTGGCCCGCTTTACCCGCTGGTCCTGCTGGCGCGCCGCGCGCGTGATCGCCATCAGCGAGTGGACCAAGCGGGAGCTGGTGCGCCACTTTGGCTTGCCGGCTGAGCGAATTGACGTGACGCCGTTGGGCGTAGATCACGACCACTTTCGGCCACCACCCGCTGAGCAAGTCGCGGCTTTTCGTGCTCGACACGGCATCGGCGAGGCCAGCATCTTCTATCTGGGTAGCCTAGAGCCGCGCAAGAACCTGCCACGACTGATTGAGGCATTCGCTCGACTCTGCGCTGGCCACCCCGACCTGCCGGCTACCTTGTTCATCGGCGGCAGCCCAGCCTGGAAGTATGAACCTATCGTGGCGCGGGTTCGCGCTCTGGGCTTGGATGAGCGCGTCCGCCTGATCGGTCGAGTGAGCGCCGAGGAATTGCCGCTGTGGTATGCCGCCTGTGCGGTGATGGCCTATCCCTCGCTCTACGAGGGCTTTGGCCTGCCGCCGCTGGAGGCCATGGCTTGCGGGACGCCGGTGGTTGCTTCCAACGCCGCAGCCTTGCCCGAGGTCATCGGCGATGCCGGCCTGCTCGTCGCGCCGACCGACGTCACCGGCTTGGCCAATGCGCTGTGGCGCGTGTTAAGTGACCCTGACCTGCGTGCTGGGCTGCAGGCGAAGGGGTTAGCCCGCGCTACGCGCTTCACCTGGGCACGCACCGCTGCGCTTACCCTGGAGAGTTACCGCCGCGCGCTTGCCAGCCTGCCTTCTCGCTAGTGCGCTCCATGCGCGCATGCGATCGGAGAATGACTCCAGCGCTGATCGCTTTTGACCAGCATGCAGCGTCAGCCGGCAAGCCTCCTTGATTACAGCCGCCCTGACAATTGTTGTCACGGTGTTTCAGAGGGCAGCGCAAATGCTTGCTGTGCGTTCGAGCCGGGGTGTAGCAGTCAGCGCCTAGAGAGAGTCTTTGCCGAAGTAAAGCCGCGCAGCGTTGCGATGCAGGATGTCCCAGGCAGCCTGATCCGCCTCTTGCGCGGTCAGGTCGCCATCAGTCACCGCTTGCGAGAGCGCCTCTGCGATGACAGAACGCCCGCAGCGCGCGCCCAAATAGAACGTCTCTGGGATCAAATGAGCGTCTGTCGAGAACATGATTTTGCTCAACGGCGCCAGCTCCATCGCAGCGCGCACTGCGAAGCGCATACCGGCCTGGCTCAGATAGGGGATAGCTAAACCGAGATCCAGATAGGCATTAGGGTACACCGCAGCCAGATAACCTGCTTCGCGGGTGAACGGATAAGAGGCATGGAGAAGCACAATGGGTGCGCGGCGAAAGGCGGCATGCTCGAATAGCGGTCGCAAATGCAGCGGATTGGCCAGACGAAGGTCCAAGTCAGGGTCACCAAAGCCGGTATGAAATTGAACAGGCAAACCCTCTCGACTGGCAATCTCCAGCATCGTCCAAACCAACCAGTCGTTCAGCGGCTTGTGGGCTATTCGCACTATCTGACCCTGCTGGGCCTGAGCGCGCAGCGCAGCGAAGCTTTGCCGAGCGCCATCCTCGTCCGGAGCAGTGATCTGTAGGCCGGTGCGATAAGCGACGATGCTCTTAAACCCCACCACGTCCGGCCCACGAGACTCTAGCGCTGCGCGGAAGGCATCGCAGAAAGATGCCCAGTTTTGGGTCGTGCCGATCAAAAGGGAAGCCAGATGCTCAACGCGGATCAGGCGATATGTCGGCGCGAAGCAGTGATGCCAATCAGTGGGCATGATCCGGTCTGGCATGAACCCGTCGTCCAAGACAAGGGCAGCGAAGTTGCCGGCCCGAAAGAGCACCTCTGCAATACCCTCGTAGCCCAACTGGCGACGCGCCTCAAGCAAGCCATCAAGAGTTGGCGCGCAGCCGAGCACCTCAGCCAGGTGTCGGAGGCTGCGCCTAAAGAAGAGCGTATGATGCACATGTTGCGAGACGATCTCCTGCGCATAGCCCTCCGTGAAGGCAGCAGTGAGGGTGAAGTTCTCCATTGCTGCCGGCGTCAGCAGGTTATGCGCGTGATGGTCCAGAATGCGAATTCCACTGAGATCCATGGCTCTCATAGCGGCTAATAGCGCTCCAGCAACAAGCGGACTTCCGCTTCATGCGACAAGTCGCGCATGGCCTCCCATTCCGCGCGACGCACGGCCAAGTAGGAACGCGCTAGATCGCTGCCGAGCGCAGCGAGTAACACTTCATCGCGCTCCAGTTCACCGATTGCCTCACCCAGCGACGAAGGGAGTTGGCGAATGCCGAGCCGGCTGCGTTCCTCGTCTGTGAGATCGGCTGGGTCGCCATTGACGGGGTCGCCTAGCCGAAGGCCGCGTTCGATGCCATCCAGGCCGGCTGCGATCAGGGCACCAAGCGCGATATAAGGGTTGGCCGTTGCATCGGACGTCTTCAGCTCGATGTTGGTGATCGGTCGGCCAGCCGAGGGTTGTGGCGCGCGCAAGGCTGCCTCGCGGTTGCCAATCCCCCAGCAGGTATAGGCGCCGCTCCAGAAGCGCGGCCGGATGCGCTTAAAGCTGTTGGGGCTAGGGGTAGTGAGCGCCATCAGAGCCGGCAGATGGTGCAAGACGCCGGCCATGAACGCACGCATCTCGGCTGTGAGCTGATAGGGTTGCCCAGGTTCAACGACGTGGTCCTGCCCATTTCGGCGCAGGCTAAAGTGCAAGTGCGCACCGTTGCCGGCCTTGTCCGGATAAATCTTTGGGACAAACGAGGCCAACAGGCCATGCTGATAAGCCACAGCTTTGACCGTCTCGCGGAAGACGATTTGATTATCGGCTGCGCGCAAAGCGTCGGCGTAGCGAATGGGCAACTCAAACTGTCCCGGACCGGATTCTGGGTAAGTCATCTCGACCTGTAGGCCCTGGGCCTCCAGGGCCTCAGTGATGGCGTTAATCACAGGCGTCGCCTGATCCAGCGCCCAGGTTTGACAGAAGACGGTGGTATCGAATGGCTGCGGGCCGGCTTCGGAGGGTCGCAACAGCGAGAACTCGTTCTCAAAGGCAGCGAAGACCTGCAGGCCGTGGCTCTCGGCGCGCGCGATCATCCTGCGCAGGAAGCCGCGCGGGCAATGCCCCCAAGGTCGGTCGCCGTCGTAGAGATCGGTCAGCACGCGCGCATGGCCCTCGGCATAAGGCAGCGGCGTGAATGTGCTCCAGTCGGCCCGCATGTGGGCCTCGCCTGCCGGCGTCAGGCCCGATCCGGGCGAAAGCGCGTCATACATTACAGGCAGCGCCTGCTGAGCTACAGCGATGCCCACCCCTTCATCGCCGAAATAGCTCTCTATAAACGTCGTGCGCACGGCTTTAGCGCGAATCACGTTGGCATTGTCACACCAGATGAAGCGCACAAAGCGAAGGCCACGTTGTTTGATGATGTAGAGGATCTCGCTAGGTGATGTCATGGCCGTACTAAAAACGTTCGCGGGCATGATCGCGCACGCCCGCGAACGTCACTGCCCCGTTAGCACATTGCTGCTCTAGGGCTTGATTTCCTTGACAAAGCTGTATTTGCCGTCCTGCACCTTGATAATGCTGACCGTTTTATCGGGCTTGCGCTGACCATCCACATAGGTGATCTGGCCGGTGACGGCGTTGAAGCCCTTGGTCGCTGCCAGTGCATCACGAATTGCCTTTGGCTCAGCAGAGCCGGCACGCTTGATGGCATCGGCAATCAAGTTGAGCGTGTCATAGCCGAGCGCAGCAAAAGCGTTCTCCGGAGGACGGCCATACTCTTCAGTGTAAGCCTTGACAAAGGCTTGCACTTTAGGATCGGGGTTATCCAAACCGGCGTGCGTCGAGTAGAACACGTCGTCGGCGTTCTCCCCCGCCACCTCCGCGATGAGCGTTGTGTCAAATCCATCGCCGGAGATGATGGGCGCCGTCAAACCCGCTTCGCGGAATTGCTTGGTCGTGATGCCAGCCTCGCTCGGCACCGCCGAGATAAAGAGCACATCCGGTTGCGGATTCAGCGCCTTGACCTTCGCGATTTGCGCTGAGAAGTCGGTATCGCCAGACCTGTAAATATCCTCTAGCACAATAGAGCCGCCGCGACTTGTGAAACGCTCCTTGAAGAACTTGGCCAGCGCCGTGGTGAAGTCATAGGCCTGGTCCACGAGCATATAAGCCGTCTTGGCGCCAAGGTCGTCAATGGCGTAATCCGCAATCGCATAAGCCTGTGCGTCATCACCAAACGGAGCCATGAAGAAGTAGTCGCCGATTTGCTCCGGCAAGGTAGGCAAGGTCGCGCCAGCGGTGACGAAGGGGATGCTGGCTTTCTGAGCAATCGGGCCGGCAGCCAACGCAAAGGTTGAATCGTTCAAGCCACCAATGGCGACCACTTTGTGGACATTGATCATTTCAGAGGCAGCGTTGGTGGTCGCAGTCTGATCTGTCTTGCCATCAATGGCGATCAGCTCAATTGGTCTGCCGAGCAGACCACCCGCGGCATTGATCTGCTTGGCAGCAAGCTTCATCCCGTTGAGTCCGGGTGCGTCAATGGAAGACATCCCACCAGTAACGCCATAAAGCGCGCCAATTTTGATTGGCTCAACCGATGGCGCCGCAGGTTGCTCCGCAGGGCGCGCCGGCGGCGGCGCAGCGCAAGCAGAAAGGCCAAAGGCGAAAGCCAAAGCAAGAGCAGGCAAATTCGGGAGATTGCGTCGAAATCGAAACATCTTCATCCTCCTGAAAGATCTGGGCGTGCGCGCGCTCGGCGTCTCGGACAGAGCGAAGCGAACACTCGAATTATCCCAGAAGAAGTCCCTTCGCGCAAACGTCTGATGGTCAAGCGGTGGGCCTTGCTTCGCCAACGGCAGCAGCGGGTTGTGTTGCGCGCGTTCTGCGTAGCGAGATAGCGAGCACATCGCCAATCTCGCGCTGTCCCATCAACCCTTGAGGGCGAAAGAGCATCACTGTGAGCATCAACAAAGCAACAACGACCTGGCTGAGGCCGTAGAGTGGTTGTCCGCCAATCGCCAGCGCCGTTTCAACCCGTCGCAGCAACTCCGGCAGCAGCGTCATGAGCACTGCGCCGAGCACCGAGCCGCTGATGCTGCCCATGCCGCCGATGACTACCATCGCGACCACGTTGAAGGTGAGCAGAAATGAGAATGATGAAGGCGTAATCGCTGTGATGAGATGCGCCCAGAGCGCGCCGGCGACGCTCGTGAAGACTGCGCTGGCGACAAACGCAAAGAGGCGCGTGCGCAACACACGCACGCCTCGGCAAGCGGCAGCCAGCTCATCCTCGCGCACCGCCATCATCGCGCGACCGAATGGGGAATACACGATGCGCCAGATCAACAGCACGGTAACCAGCATTAACCCATAAGCCCACAGCAGATTCGTAAAGAGGGGAAGGCCGTTGATGCCGCGCGCACCTCGGGTCAGCGCTTGCCAATTCAGCGCCACGACTTGCACGATCACCATCAGACCCAAGGTGGCCACAGCAAGATAATGTCCGCGCAAGCGAAGCACCGGCAAGCCCACCAAGAAAGCGACCAGTCCAGCCAGCACGCAGCCGAGCAAAATCGCAACCGGAAAGGGCAGCGCAATTTGGCCTAACCACTGCGGCAGATCGGGCAAGACCACGGCTTTGGTTTGCACGGGCAGCGTCAAAATAGCCGATGTGTAGGCCCCGATGGCCATGAAAGCCGCAGGGCCCAACGAGAAATCGCCACTGAAGCCGTTGGTTAGATTCAAGCTGGCCGCCAAGATGATGTTGATAGCAAGCACGGCCAGCACGCGCTGATAATAGTCGTTTAAGAGGACCTGCGCGAGACCCGCTGTCCCCATCACAGCGGCTATCCACAGGAAGGGCACAAACCGTTTCATGCTCGACTTGCCTCATGCGCACCTAACAAGCCGGTCGGGCGCAGTAGGAGCACCACCAGCAGCAGCGCGAAGACGAAAGCGTCCCGATAACCTGAAATTTCTGAGGGCATGAAGGCGACAAAGAACACCTCAGCAAAGCCCAGCAAATAGCCACCCAACATCGCGCCGGCAATGTTGCCAATCCCTCCGATCACCGCAGCGACAAACGCCTTAAGCCCTGGCAGGAAGCCCATGAAGGGGTCAACCAAGCCAAATTTGCCTGACCATAGCACGCCTGCGACGGCGGCCAGCCCTGCGCTGATGGCAAACGCAGTGGCGATGACGCGGTTGACATCTACACCCATGAGCTGGGTGACACGCACGTTTTCGCTGCAAGCGCGCATGGCGATGCCGATGCTGGTGTAGCGCACGAAGAGGCTGAGGCCAACCATGAGAGCCAGCGCAAGCACGACAATAACTGCATCCATAACGGCAATGTTGACCCCTAGAACATCCACGCGCTGGACGAGTTCAGCCGGCAAGCGAACTGGACGCGGCTGAGCAGTGAGCGTCATAAGCGCGCCGTTCTCGATCAGCGAGCTAACAGCCAGCGAGGTAATCAGCATTGCCACCTCCGGCGCGCCGCGCAGCGGACGATAGGCAAACCGTTCGATGATCACGCCGATCGCTGCCACTACGAAGATGGGTATCAGTAGCGCAGCCCAGGCCGGCAGCGTCAGCGAGGTCAACACCGCCAGCGCCACGTAAGCGCCAACAGTCATCATGTCACCGTGAGCGAAATTGATCAACCGCAAGATGCCATACACTACCGTGAGGCCAATCGCCACTAGAGCATAGATGCTGCCCATGTTTAACGCATTCACAAACTGCTGGGCAACGTACGAGGGGGTAAACAAGCCTTATCCTCCTAAATAAGCGGTCTTGATGGCCGGATTATTCGTTAGCTCGCGCGCTGGGCCGTGTATTTTGACGTAGCCGGTCTCTAACACATAGGCGCGATCGGCCAGTTGCAGTGCGCGGTAAGCATTCTGTTCAACCAATAGGATGGTCATTCCGTCTTGACGCAACGCCTCAACCACTTTGAAGATATTCTCGACAACCATCGGCGCCAGGCCGAGTGAAGGCTCGTCCAGGAGAAGAAGGCGCGGACGGCTCATGAGGGCTCGACCGATAGCCAGCATTTGCTGTTCGCCGCCGCTTAGCGTGCCGGCATACTGACTGCGTCGCTGGGCCAGCACAGGGAACAGATCGTAGATGCGCTGTAGATCGCGCATGTATGCCGTACGCTCGGAGCGATGCGCGCCGGCGAGCTGCAAGTTCTCCGCAACGCTCAATCGAGCAAAAACCTGCCGTCCCTCCGGACAGTGAACGACGCCTAGGCGCACAATCTGATGAACCGGCAGATGAGTGATGTTCTTGCCCTCGAAGTAAACCGCCCCGCTCCGCGGGCGAAGCAGTCCAGAAAGCGCAGCCAGAGTGGTTGTCTTACCAGCGCCGTTGCTGCCGATAAGCGCCACAATCTCGCCAGCTTGTACCTCCAGCGAAATCCCCTTGAGCGCATGGATGCGGCCGTAATATACGTGTAGGTCCTGAATAGTCAGCATTGCTCTACTCAAGCGGCAGTGCCCAGGTAAGCTTCCAGAACGCGGCTGTCCTGTTGTATCTCCTCTGGCTTGCCTTCAGCGATGAGCTGGCCGTAATTCAGCACCTGAATGCGCTGGCAGACGCCCATCACTACGCGCATATTGTGCTCAATCAAGATGATCGTCAAGCCTAACTCTCGATGCAAGCGGGCAATCAGGTGCATCAAGTCCTCGGCCTCGGTGGGATTCATGCCAGCCGCCGGCTCATCCAGCAGAAGCAACCTGGGTTCTGTGGCTAGGGCGATGGCAATTTCCAAACGGCGCTGCAGACCATAGGGCAGGGTATCTGCTTGCTGGCTCGCATACCCCGCTAAATGAAACAGATCTAACAACTCGAGGGCGCGCTGGTGAAGCCGATGCTCGTAGAGGGCATAGCCGGGCGAGCGAAGCACTATTTGGTGCAGACTGGGCTGCCGGCGCATCTGGAGGCCGAGGCTGACGTTGTCTAACACAGATAGCCGGCGAAACAAGCGAATGTTCTGAAAGGTGCGTGCGATTCCGGCGCGACAGATAGCCTCCGGTGATGCATGTGTGATGTCGCGGCCGCCAAACACAATGCGCCCGTGTGAAGGCGCAACCACACCAGTCAGTAAATTGAACAACGTCGTCTTGCCGGCGCCATTTGGTCCTATGACGCCGATAAGCTCGCGCTCCGCAAGGTCTATCTGATAGTTTTGCAGCGCTTGAACGCCGCGAAAGGACTTGCTCAGGCCTCGAACGTGTAGAAGAGGCGAACTCAACATCGCTAGGCAGGCGTGCTGCGCTGGGC
>DAOTYZ010000173.1:0-4740 GCA_034434555.1 Candidatus Roseilinea sp. | reverse complement strand
GCGGTGATCAACCGTGGCCGGCTGGTCTGGCGACTGATGCGCGATCGGCGCGTGCCTGCCTATTTAAAGGCGCTGCCGGTTGCCACGCTGATCTACTTGGCCCTGCCGGTGGATTTGCTTCCAGACATCGCGCCATTGCTGGGCCAGGTGGATGACTTGGGTGTTTTGATCGTGGGCATCGAGTCTTTTATCGCCCTTTGCCCGTCGGAAGTGGTTGATGAGCACCTGCGCCAGATCGAGGGCCGCGCACGACGCTCGCAGACCACCGCCGAGACGATAGAAGGCGAGTGGCGGGTTAAGCAGTAGCCTTAGCGTTATCCCACCATGGAGCGAGCGCCCAAATGTGAGTTGTGCTGAACAGCGCGCGCAATTCGCCGAGCGTTGCATAGCTAAGCGCAGGCAAAAACGATGCCCACGAAGTACGCGGGGTCAGGGCATACACCCTCGGCGGGCAGTCGGCAGGCAGGCCGGCCAAGGTGCGCGCCTTCTCGATTGCCAGCTCAAACGACCCCAGCGCGTCCACCAGGCCGTGCGCCTGGGCCTGAGCGCCGGTCCAGACGCGACCGCCGCAGATCGGCTCTAGCGATTCGATAGGGATCGAACGCCCTTCGGCCACCAACTGTTTAAACGCCTGATAGGCGCGCTCGACGAGATCGGCCAAGACCTGGCGCTTCTCGTCGTCCACTGGCTCAGCATCGCTGAATAAGCCGGCCCGCTTGCCGCGCTGCAAGGTGACGCGATGCACGCCGACCCGCTCAAACGCTTCGCGCGTGTATGGCCGCAGCGCCACGACGCCGATGCTGCCCGTGATCGTCAGCGGCTGGGCGATGATGCAGTTCGCCAGCGCCGAGACATAATAACCACCCGACGCGGCCACGCCGCTCATATACGCCACCACGGGTTTCTTGCGCTTGAGCCGGCGCACCGCTCGCGCGATCAAGTCCGAGGCCAAGGCCGCACCGCCGCTGGAGTTCACGAAGAGGATGACCGCAGCGATTCGGTCGTCTTGTTCCGCGGCGCGAAGCAGCGCGACGGTGCTCTCAGCGCCGGCCAGTTGGTCATCGAGGAACGGCAGCGGCAGCGGCAGACGCCGGCTTTGCCCAGGACTGATCAGCCCTTCGATAGGCACGACGGCGATCGCCTGGCGGGTATAACGCTCGAAGGGCGTGCGCAGCCGGCGGCGAACCGCGTCAACGGATATGCATGCCCTGGCTTCGCCCTGTTGCTTGGGCCGCAGCCGCTTGGTCAATCGCTCCACCGGTCGGCCAGGCGCTGGCGGCGGGAGCGCATCCTTCAAGTATTCGTCCAGCTCGTCCTCGTAAAGCGCTTTGTCCAGCAGGCCCAGCTCAACCGCTTGCGGCGCGCTGAACGGCGCGCGGTCTATCATCGCCCGCACCTGGGCTGGGTCAAGCCGGCGACCTTCGGCGATTCCGCGCACCAGCTCGTCGAAGCGCGCCTCGAGCAGCCATTCAGCTTGTTCGCGCGCCTCGGCAGAGAAGTCGTTGCGCACGAATGGATCACCGGCCGATTTGAAGGGCGAGACGTTGACCACGTCCACCTTCACCGCCAGCCGGTCAATCGCGTCCTTCAGGAAGACATACTCGTTGTAAAAGCCCAGCACGTCCCATTCGGCGCTCGGCGGCATGATGATCTCATCGCAGGCGCAGGCCAAGTAGTACTGGAACGGGCCGAATTGCTCGGCGTAGGCGATCAGGCGTTTGCCGCGCCGGCGGAAGTCGGCGAGGGCCTCGCTCAGGCTTTGATAGACGGCTGGCGCCGCAAAGCAATTTATCTTGAGCACGACGCCCTGCACTCGCTTGTCGTAGGCGAGTTGCGAGAAGAGGCGGCGCAAACCTCGCACAGTGCTCGATTGAGGCAAAGCCGGCAACAGCCAACGGAGCAGCCTGGGTGACTCCGGGCGAAGGGAGAGTTCTTGAATCTCGCCCTCCAGTGAGAGCACCACGTAGGGAGGGAAGTGACCGCGGCCGCGCCACCAGTTTCGCAACGCCCAGCGCGCTCGACGTAGAGAGTCCATCATTTGGCTCACTTGCCGTTTAAGTGGGCGTTTCTGTTCGCCACGTCGCGCAGGCTCAGCGCCAGCCGGCGCTGCCGGCTGTCCACGCCGATGACCCGCGCCACGACGTGGTCTCCCTCGCGCACTACGCTACGTGGGTGGAGGAAGCTGCCCTCGGCCAGCTCGCTGATGTGCACGAGACCCTCCAGCTCGCTTTCTACCTTGACGAAGGCCCCGAACTGCACCACGTTGGTCACCACGCCCTCGACAAGCTGGCCGACGTGATAGCGCTGCTCCAGCGTCTCCCACGGGTTGGGTTTAGCGCGTTTCAGGCTGAGCGCAATGCGGCCTTCCTCCGGCAACACCTGTATGACATAGACTTCCACTTCCTGACCGACGCGCAGTACGTCACGCGGATGGTTGACGCGGCTCCAGGCGAGTTCGCTGACATGTACCAGGCCTTCGTAGCCGCCCAAATCTACGAATGCGCCGAAGGATGTTAACTTCGTCACGTACCCTCGGCGTGTCTCACCGGCGCGAATCTGAGCGAAGATCGGCGACGGTCCAGCCGGCAGGGGCTTGTGCGCTTCAACCGGCTCGCGCTCAGAGAAGATGACCCGATTCAGCTCTGGGTCTAGCTCCACTACGCGCACCTTTAAGTGCTGCCCGACATAGGAGGCCAGCGATGCGCGACGGGCCTCATCGTCCAACGAGGAGAGGTTTGCTTTGAGATGCGCGATCGGCACGAAGCCGCGCAAATCTTCATAAACAGCGACCAAGCCACCTCGGTTGTAGCCGATCACTTCTATGTCGAGCCAACCGTGATGCGTCTTCAGCGCAGCCCAAGTCTGCGCTCCTTTGGCCGGTGCGTTGGCACTTTCAGCCGGCGCAGGCTTTGAGCCAGGCGACGACGAAGGGTGCAGCGCAGCCGGCGGTCGCGTCGGCAAGATGGGCAACCGCTCAACTTCTTCAAGCAATGCGCGCCAATACCCCTCGTCCAGTTCCAGATCTTCTGGAAGAAATGGCATAAGATGATCCCGTGGAGATTATAATCTTCCGCCGACTTTAGGTGCGCTCAGGGTGAATTCATCGATCGCGGTAGCCTTATGCCATGCAAGTGCTCACTCGTGAGCGATAGGAGTTATGTCGGCTATCTCACCGATTGAGATAGCGGATGAGAAGATGGTGGTAGGGAATAGGCGGCAAGGGCGGTTCACGAATCGCCCCCGCTGCCCCATTGGCGAACGCATCCTACGCCCGTCAACCGGGGGTCCTTCGCCGGTTGCTGACTGAATCGCTGAAGGGTGGACGAAAGCACGCTTTTGCTACTGCTCCTGACTACGAACTCCCTCTGGCTTTCAGCGCGCCTGAGCAGTGATCCGCAGTGACATATATTGACCTTCTATGAATGAGCAAAGAGCAGACACCGGTCGCGCAGTGCGCGTCGCCATCATCGGCGTCGGCAACTGCGCCAGCGCCTTGGTTCAAGGCGTGTACTACTATCGCAACGCTGACCCTTCGGCGCGCGTGCCCGGCTTAATGCACGTGCAATTAGGGAATTACCACATCGGCGATATTCAGTTCACCGCGGCGTTCGACATTGACGCCAACAAGGTGGGCAAGGACCTGAGTGAGGCTATATTCACGCCGCCCAATAACACGTACAAGTTCGCCGACGTGCCACACACTGGTTGCCCCGTGTACCGCGGCATGACCCACGACGGGCTGGGCAGGTATCTCTCACAGGTCATCAGAAAGGCCCCCGGCGAGACCAGCGACGTGGTCAACATCCTCAAAGACACGCGCACGGATGTGGTGGTGAGCTACCTGCCGGTGGGCAGCGAAGAGGCAACCAAGTGGTATGTTGAGCAGGTGCTCCAGGCCGGCTGTGCCTTTGTCAACTGTGTGCCGGTCTTCATCGCCCGTGAGCCATATTGGCAGCGTCGCTTCCGCGACCGCAATGTGCCGATCATCGGCGACGACATCAAGAGCCAGGTCGGCGCCACCATCGTCCATCGCACGCTGGCCCGCTTATTCGTGGACCGCGGCGTGCGCCTGGACCGCACCTATCAGCTCAACTTCGGCGGCAACACCGACTTCCTGAACATGCTGGAGCGCGAGCGGCTGGAGAGCAAGAAGGTCAGCAAGACCAACGCGGTCACCTCGCAACTCCCGTACGAAATGCCCGCCGAGAACATCCACGTTGGCCCCAGCGACTACGTGCCCTGGCTGACCGACCGCAAGTGGGCCTACATTCGATTAGAGGGCACGACGTTTGGCGATGTGCCGCTTAACATTGAGCTAAAGCTGGAGGTCTGGGATAGCCCCAACAGTGCCGGCGTGGTGATTGACGCTATCCGCTGCGCCAAGATCGCGCTCGACCGCGGCATCGCCGGCCCATTGCTCGGCCCCTCCGCCTACTTCATGAAATCCCCGCCACAGCAATACACTGACGAAGAGGCGCGGGAGATGGTCGAGGCGTTCATTCGCGGGGATTAGCGCCGCGTTATCGGCAGCCAGCCCCGCCACGTCCGCGGGATGATCCAAGCGTCGCGCTGCCCCTCGTAGCGCCCTTGCTGGCCGAACATCACCGCATGGTAGTATGCGTCTGGCGAGGGCATGAACCTGGGCAAGGTGAAGGCATACGTGACGCTGATGGCTGCCCCGCTGCCCAGCGGCCCGCGCCAGGTCAGCCGATTGCCGGCAACCCCCAGATCGCCCGTCCC
>DAOTYZ010000172.1:0-2250 GCA_034434555.1 Candidatus Roseilinea sp. | reverse complement strand
CTGGCTGAGGCGCCGCACGCCCTCTGGCGCGCCGATCAGGCCAACGAACTTGATGCGCTGCGCGCCCCAGCGCTTGAGGATGTCCACGGTGGCCACGGCGCTGCCGCCGGTCGCCAACATCGGGTCGAGCACCAAGCAGATTTGGACGGTGGGGCTAACAGGCAGCTTGTTGTAGTATTCCACGGGCCGCAAGGTGCGCTCGTCGCGATACAGGCCGATGTGCCAGACCTGGGCCGAGGGCAACATCTCCAGCGCGCCCTCCACCATGCCCAGGCCGGCGCGCAGGATCGGGATCAAGCCGACGTTATCGGCCAGCTTGTAGCCGGTCGTCTCGGCCAGCGGTGTGGTGATCGGCAGGGGAGCGAGCTGGAGGTCGGCGGTGGCCTCCAACACTAGCATCATGGCCAGCTCGCGGACGACCTCGCGGAACTTCTTCGGCTCTGTGTTTTGATTGCGGAGGATGGTGAGTTTATGGCGGGCGAGCGGATGTGTGCTAATGTGAAGGTTCGATGTCACGGTCTTTACCTCGCCCGCGGATTGTACCTGAGCATAGGGGTGCGTTCATGATCGGGGAGTGCTCAACTTTGGGGTGACTTGGCTCACCGACATGAGAGGCGCAGAGGATATGTAAAAATCTCTGCGTCCTCGGCGTCTCTGCGGTGCGTGTTTCTTGTATCACCTTCAAGTGGCGCACTCCCCATGAACGCAGGGTGCATTCACCGATGGGGGGCAACACAGCGCGCCTTCCAGGCAGCGACCAAAGATGCTATACCTCATTATTATTATTTTCTTTGCGTTCTTCGCGTCTCCGCGTGAGATCGGCCTTGTCCCCAACTGTGAACACACCCCCTCCGGGTGGCTGTGGATTACAATTCGATCCACTAAACGTCGCGTTACGCGCACCTCTCACTTGCACGCCTGAACCCACCCATGCTCGACATCAATCTCATCCGCAAAGACCCCGACCGCGTCCGAAAAGCGCTGACCGAACGCAGCGCTAACCCTACGGCGGTGGACGAAATCCTCGCCCTCGACGCGCGACGACGCGCGATCCTCACCCGCACAGAGCAACTGCGCGCGATGCGCAACACGGTCAGCAAACAGATCGGCCAGATGCAGGACGAGGCTGAGCGAGAGGCAAAAAAGGCCGAGATGCGCCAAGTGGGCGACGAAATCGCCGCGCTGGAGGGTGAGTTGGGCCAGATCGAGGCGCAATTGGATGAACTCACAGCCGGTTTGCCTAATTTGCCCGACCCGCGCGTGCCGATCGGCCCCGATGAAACCCACAACGTCGTGGTGCGCGTCCACGAAGGCGCTCTGCCTAAGCCAAACTTCTCGCCCAAACCCCACTGGGAGATCGGCGAAGCATTGGGCATTATTGACTTCGAGCGGGGCGTAAAGCTGAGCGGCAGCCGATTCTACGTGCTTAACGGCTGGGGCGCTCGCCTCCAGCGTGGCCTAATCGCCTGGATGCTGGACCTGCGGATGCAACAGGGTTACGAGGAGCGTTATTTGCCTTTCATGGTGAAGTCCCAGACGCTCTTCGCCGCCGGCCAGCTCCCTAAGTTCCGCGATAACCTCTATCACGACGCCGAAGAGGACTTCTGGATGGTGCCGACGGCTGAGGTGCCGCTCACCAACTTGCACGGTGGCGAGATCTTGAGCGCTGAAGCGCTGCCCAAACTCTATGCTGCTTATACCCCCTGCTTTCGCCGGGAGAAGATGAGCGCCGGCAAGGACGTACGCGGCCTTAAGCGTGGTCACCAGTTTGATAAGGTGGAAATGTACGCCTTCACCAAGCCGGAAGAGAGCGACCACTACTTGGAGAAGATGCTTGCCGATGCCGAGGAGACGCTGAAGGCGCTGGCGCTGACCTACCGGGTGAAATTGCTATGCACGGGCGATTTGGGCTTCGCTGCGCGCATCACCTACGACCTAGAAGTTTGGGCGCCAGGCGTTGGCGAATGGCTGGAGGTCAGCTCGGTGAGCAACACTGGTGACTTTCAGGCCCGGCGTGCCAACATCAAGTTCCGCCGCGAGCGCGGCGCAAAGCCGGAGTTCGTGCATACCCTCAACGGAAGCGGTCTGGCCCTGCCGCGCACCATGATCGCCGTGCTGGAGAATTATCAGCAGTCAGACGGCAGCGTGATCGTGCCAGAGGTCCTGCGCCCATACGTGGGCATAGAAGTCATCCGCAACAGCTAATTGCCGGCTAATCGCCCCCCGCTACACTGCCCTTGTAAGTTCGAG
>DAOTYZ010000171.1:0-3199 GCA_034434555.1 Candidatus Roseilinea sp. | reverse complement strand
GTCAGCCGGCGGCCGATGAACTGGATGAAGCGCTGGCCGCCGGCGATGTCGTGCGGCAGCCGCTCCAGCCCGAAGCGGCGCGGGACGAAGTTGAACAGCGATGGGCCATCGTCGCCGGCGATCTGCACGAAGCCCTTGGCCCGATAGACATCGCGCAAGGCCTCGCTGCGCAGAAAGTCGGCTAGCTTGTCCTCGGCCAGCAGCGCCGGCGCGGGCAGCGTCAGGCTCTCGATCTCGTCGTGGTGTAAGTGGTCGTGGTCATGCGCGTCAAGGGCGGGCAAGTCGCGCTGGACATGCGCGGCGTGCGCGCCGAACAACACCTCCGGCGGCGCGTCGGCGTGTTGGGTGTAGAGGATGGCGCACTTGGTGTTAAAACGCCGCACCTGCGCCTCCACCTTGCCCCGCTGCTCCGCGGTCACCAGGTCGCACTTGTTGATCAACACGAAGTCGGCCATGTACACCTGGGTCTCCACCGCGGCCGAGTAGCGCATGTATTCCAGGAATCTCTCGGCGTCAATCACCGTGATCACCGCGTCGAGGCGCAGGCGGGGGTGCTTCAGCCCGTGCAACACCGTCTGGGGGTTGGTGACGCCGCTGCTCTCGACCACCAGCATGTCCGGCTGGTGTGTCTCGATGATGTTCTGGACGGCGGCCTCGAACTCGCCGCGGATGGTGCAACAGATGCAACCGGAGGAGAGGCGGACGACGACCCCGGCGGGTCCGACTTCGCCGGCCAAGAGCTGGCCGTCCACGTCCACATCGGCCAGGTCGTTGACGATGAAGGCGATCCGCCGTTGGGCGGCAAAATCGCTGTGCACCAGCCGGCGCAGCAGCGTGGTCTTGCCCGCGCCCAGAAAACCGGTGACGACGACGTAAGCGATCCGGTGCATGGCTTACGAGAATGCCTTCGGCCAGTTGCGCCGCACCCAGTCCAGCGCGATCTGGAGTTTGTCGCTCTTGGCCGCCTCCACCGCGCTGACGCGGCAGGCGTCGAAGATCGCCTGGAGCTTCTCGCCGTCCACCCCGCCGTAGCTGCCGATCACCACAATCTGCGTCTGCGGCGGCTTTTGCCACGGCTCACCGATCGTCAACATCGCCCGCCGGCCGACGACCTGCAAGATCGCCCGCCGCTGGGGCGACTCCTTGAGATAGACCACGCCCTTGGCGCGGAAGATGGTCGTCGGCAGGGCGTCCACCGCGTCGCACAGCGCCTCATACACCAACGGCTCGTCGGTGCGGTAGTGCCAGGTGTTGAAGACCAGGCTGTGATCATGATGATGATCGTGATCGTGGCCATGGTCGTGGGCCTCGCCCACCTCGTGCGTGTGAACGTCGCGCTGGGCGCGCTGGTGGAGCTTCTCGATGGCGAACGCCCCGACCCCTAGCAAGAGCTCAAGAGGCACCTGGCCATACGTGGTCTCCAGGATGCGCGCGCGGGGGGCGACGTCGTTGATCCACGCCTTGACCTGGCTGAGTTGTTCGGGGGTGACCAGGTCCACCTTGTTCAACACGATGATGTCGGCAGCGCTCACCTGGTCGGCCGCGAGCATGGCATCCTCGTCGCGCAGGTCGCGGATTTGCTCGGCATCCACCACGGTGATGATGCTGTCCACGCGCACGTAGGGGCTGAGCGCCGGCAACAGGAACGACTGGGCGACGGCGTAAGGGTCGGAGACGCCGCTGGTCTCGATCAAGATGTACTCCGGCGGCGGTTGGCGCTGGAGTAAGCCAAATACCGCCGTCAGCAGGTCATTGCGGATGGTGCAGCAGATACAGCCGTTGGCCAGGCTGATCGTCTCGCCTTCCACGCCGACGATCAGCTCGGCGTCAATGTTGACCGCGCCGAAGTCGTTGACTAGCACGGCGACGCGCAGTCCGTGCTCAGCCTTCAGGATGCGGTTCAGCAGAGTGGTCTTGCCGGCGCCGAGGAAGCCGGTCAAGATGGTGACCGGGATGGGCTTGTCCTTCTTGCTCATTGTTTGTCTATTGTCCCAGGCTTGGGCGCCGTTTGCGGTCGGCGGACGGTGCAGCACGGGCAGCCGGGTGGGTGGGCCGGCTTGCGGCGCGTCGGATCTTTCTCTTTGCGCCCTGCGCTGACGAAGAAGTTGGTCACGCCGCGCACGCAAGGCGTCCCGCACACCGGACAGGCGAGCGGGTCGTCGGCGCGACTGGCCGGCCGCAGTTCTTCCACCGTGACGCCGCAGGCTTGACAGCTATACACGTAGAGTGGCATGCTTGTTCAAGCTTAACATGCGCAGGCTGCGCCGCAACACGATAAGTCGTCTAGGAACATCCCAGCCCGACGATAGACCTCCAGTGGTCGTATGTCTAGTCCCAGGCGCTGGCCGAGTGCCCTGGCCACGATGGCGAAGCGCTGCCGAAACTTGTAGATGAAGCAGAAGATGTGGCGATCGTGACGCACTGACGGTCCAACCAAAAACAAATTCGGTGTCCGTGTGGACTCATCTTCTTCGCCCAGGAGCGGGTAGCCGTCGTCGCGCCAGTCGAACAAATCGGCGATCAGATGCGCGCTGCTGACGAAGCCGGTGGCCAAGATAGGCGGCGTCGCGACGGTGTGCCAATCCCCATCGTCGGTGCGGATGGCATACATGTAATCGTGGCGAACCACCTCGACCACGCGCATGCCGCCGATCAGCTCAATGCGCTTATCCCGCAGCGCGCTTTGCAGACGCTGTTGAGTAAAAGGCGACAGGCTGATGCTGGGATCGCTATCGTCCACATCCCAGCTTGCGCGTTCGTCGAGGACGCGCACGCGCTTGCCCATGTTGGAAAGCTGTATGGCAGCGTCAATCCCGCTTTCATAGCCGCCGATGACCACATATTCCTCGCCTGCCAACTCCCGCCACGACCGCACCTGCGAGTTGTGAAGGCACAGCTCCGCGCCGCGGAAGCCGTTCAGGCGCGGGTATTGGAACTCGCCGGCGGCCCAGATTACGAAGCTGGCGCGCATTTGGCCGAGTGAGGTCTTTAGGGTGAAGCCATTGTGATCCTGCTGTATATTGTGCACGTCCACGCCAGTTTGGACCGGCAACTCGAAGTGGCGGGCGACGGCAGCCAGGTAATACGCGTAATCTGCGCCGCTTAGTCGCTCTTTACGTAACGTGTAGGCCGGTGAAGTATCTGGGGTGATCGCGTTCAGGTCCACCAGCCCAAATCCGTTGCTGTTGAACGAAGGGGT
>DAOTYZ010000170.1:0-2616 GCA_034434555.1 Candidatus Roseilinea sp. | reverse complement strand
CTGCTGGTGACACGACGCGCACGCCTGCGTCCCGTTGCCGGAGAGCCGTTTGTCGTAGAACAGGTAGCGGCCCAGTTCAAACTTCTCCGGCGTCATCGGGTTGGCTGCCGGCACGGGAGGCGGCGGCACGCCGGGCGGCAGTTGCCAGGTCCATGGGCGAGCGGAGGCGCTGGCCGGCTGAGGCGAGAGCACCATCACGGTACCGGTCGTGACACACCCCACCGCCAGCGCGATGAACAGGCCACGCCAGGTCAGGGCGCGGCGTGCTGCGCCTCGCAGCAAACAGTCAGAACGCGTAGATGATCTCATCGGCGATCTCCTCGGCGGACATGCCAAGGGGAAAGCAAGCGACCCAGCGCCCTTGGCGATCGAGATAAACGAGATAAGGGACAAGCGGCAACGTTGGGTGGCCCGCAGCGCCGGGTGGTTGGATGATAGTCATCCCATAGCGGCGTGCGAAGGGCAAAACGTCAGCCGGCTTGGCCGTCAGCACCATGAAATCCGGGTCGTAAGACCGGACCAGTCGGAGCAACGGCGCGCCGTCCTGGTCTATGTTGATGACGACGACGCGCACCTGTTGTGCGTAAGGGCCGAGCTCGGCTTTCACGTGAGTGAGGAGGGCCAGCGCCCGCAGGCAGCTATTGTGGCAGTGAGCTGAGCCAAAGAGGATCAACACCCCTTGGCCGCGCAGCGCATCCAGCGTGAAAGGGTCAATATGGCCGTTGGTGAAGACTACGCCGGGGAGCTGGCGGGGGGGTCGGAGCCAGATGGCCGGCTGGCCGGCCAGGTCCGGGCGGTGCGGCGCAGCCAGCGAGGCAGCGAAGCGCCAAGCCAAGCGCAGGTGGACGCGCATCCGTGCCAATCCCCAGCGCATCAGCGTCTCGGCATGGGTCGCGCCGCTGACCAAGCCGGCGCACAGCGCGACGACGAGCAACACACAAGCGAACGTCCGATAGACCATAAGCGTTCCTGGGAAACAGCAACGATGCTGGTGTGAATAAGTCGGGCAGCTCTCCGGCCAGCCCCTCCCCAGCCCTCCCCGTGAACGGGGAGGGAGTCTCCTCCCGCTTCCTGGAAAGCCGCTGTTTCCCTGGGCCAAATGATGGCCCTGCCATCATGAGCTGTTGCGGGGGGCATTGCGCCCCCCGCAGTGACGGGCCTTTACCGGCCCAAGGTCATCAAGTAGCCGATCAGCGCCTCTAGTTCATCATCGCTGATTTGATCCTTGAAGTTCTGGATCATCACGCCCTGCGGGCATGGGCCGGTGGGGCACTGGGGCACGACATAGGCGTTGGGGTTGAGGATGGACTCGCGGATGTATTCCTCAACCGTGGTGGCCTTGCCGGCACTGCGCTTGTACTCGGGGCTGGCGATGGTCTTCTGCGCAGTGACGTAGATGTTGGTCAGCGCAGGCCCAACCTGGCCCTCAGCGAAGCCCTCGATGGCGTGACAAGCCTGGCAACCATACTGGTTGTAGACAGCCTTGCCCTTCTCAACGATGCTGGCCGGCACTTTGGTCGGCTCAGCAGCCGGCGCAGCCGCGACAGGCTCTGGCGCTTTGGTCGGCTCCGGCTCTGAGCCACCACAGCCGGCCACAAGCAACAGCGCGCTCGCGGCGACAACGACGACAGAACGAGACAGCGTTACTCGATGCAAAACACTCATCACAACTCACTCCTTGAATCATCAGATTTGCCGAAGCGAAACACGCTCGGCGAGATCGCTCGCTTAAGACTTAGGCACGGCCTCGACGCGGAAGAAGCGTTGCCCACGGCAGCCGTTCACGCATTGGCCGTTGGCCAGCGAGAGGCCGAAGTTCGGGATCAGACGACGGCAATCCGGGTCATCCACGCCGGACATGCAGCCGGCCGGCTTGGGCGTGGACTGGGCGATGTTGACGTTGGTCAGCAGGCCGGCCAGGTCGGCCACGATCTGGTCGCGCTGCGGGTCAAAGCGCGTGAGCCGAACCGTGGCCAGGTTCGGGTTGGCGCAGGGCTTCTCCGGCGGCTTATTCGCCATTCCGTGCGGATCGCCGCCGCCATGGCCATCCATCTTGCCGCAGCCGGTGCTGCCCAGATGGATGAACCACTTATCGTTCGGCGGCGCGATGTTGGTCGCCAGGTCAATGCGCACGAACTTGTAACCGGTCTGCCAGTTCCACCACAGCGCCTGAATGTTGAGCGGCGCCTTCTCCACAGCGACATCGGCATGGTTCAACTCGAAGGGGATGCCCAGGTCGAAGGCGATGCCAGTGTATTTGCCGGCCGGCGCTTTGCCGACCACGACGTCGCGCATGTCGGGCGTGCCGGTCTCCCGACACATCCCGCTGGCGTCCTCGAAGTCCAGCAGCGCGACGCGGTCGGTCTGCCACTTGCCGTCGGGCTGGAGCGCAAAGGGCACCTCAACGCCGCCCGCGCCGAGCAAGCGGATGTTCGAGATGTAAAAGCGCGCGTCCATGATCTGGGCTGTGGTTCGTCGCGCGCCCAGGTTCTTGATCTCCTTGCCACATGCCACCACGTCCTTGCCGGCCTTAAAGGCGAACTTCAGGGTCATCTCGACCATCTCGGACAGCGTGAACGAGAAGCGCCCGCGCTCTGAATGGCCATCGGTGGAGAG
>DAOTYZ010000169.1:0-32895 GCA_034434555.1 Candidatus Roseilinea sp. | reverse complement strand
ATCAATTCGTTTCAGACATTCATCCCAGCCTTGATCATGACCGACGGCGGCCCGCAGAACGCCACCTTGTTCGCCGTGCTAAACATCTATCGTGAGGGCTTTCAGTTCTTCAACATGGGCTATGCCGCAGCGCTGTCGTGGGAGTTGTTCGTCATCGTCATCGGGTTCACCATCGCGCAGTTCACCATCGGTCAGAAGTGGGTGTATTACTCGGATTGACGCGCTGCCGCTGGTCACTGAAAGGGCACAAAGCGAGAAATCATGAACGCGCAACTGATTCCTCCTCTGCCAGCTCAGCCGCGCTGGCGGGGCAGCCGGCTGCGGCGAATCATCGGGCTGGTTGTGCTCCAGATCGTGTTAACGCTGTTCCTGATCACCTTCCTCGCGCCCACCTTCTGGATGCTCTCCTCTTCGCTTAAGGCTTCAACAGAAATCTTCAAGCATCCAATCGTTTGGATACCTGAGTCGCCTCAGTGGAACAACTACGTGAAAGTCTTCCAGACGCTGCCGTTTGCCCGCTTCGCCTGGAACACCTTTGTGGTGGTGACGCTGGCAGTGCTCGGGACGGTGATTTCCACCACGGTCGTCGCCTACGGATTGGCGCGCTTGAACTTCCCTGGCCGGCGCGTGATCTTCGGCCTCATGGTGGCGACGATCATGCTGCCGGAGATCGTCACGCTCATCCCGCGTTTCATCATGTTCCGCACCTTCCGCTGGATCGACACCTTCGCTCCGCTGACAGTGCCGTTTTGGTTTGCCCTAACTACACTCTACGTCTTCCTGATGCACCAGTTCCTGCGCGGCATCCCGCGCGAGCTGGACGAGGCCGCAATGATCGATGGCGCCAGCCGCTGGCAGATCCTCTGGCTCATCATCCTGCCGCTGTGCAAGCCAGTGATCGCCACGATCGCTGTCTTTGCCTTGATCCAGCACTACAACGAGTTCCTTACCCCGTTGATCTTCCTTAACCGGCTAGACAACTGGACAATGGCGCTGGGCATTCGCGCGCTAAACGACTCTAACGTGGCCAACTGGGAGTTAGTATTCGCTGCCAGCACGATGATGCTCCTCCCTGTGTTGATCCTCTTCATCATTGCCCAGCGCTACTTCGTGCAGGGGATCGCGCTGACGGGGTTTGGTGGGCGGTGAGGTGATTGAGTATTTCGTATTTCGTATTTCGTATTGCGTATTCCGTGTTGCGTGGTGATGAACTTTGACGAATGGGCCTCGACGGTGCCAAGTGAGATCAGCGCGGACGCGCTCTGGCAGATGACGGTTTATCGCCAAGCGCTGTTTGCCGGGGAACTGGCTTGGCACGACGCGACGAAGCTGACCACCGATAGCCGCACCACGAAGCTCGCCGCACAGCTCTACGACGCTGTCGGCGGGATCAGCGCCACGATCGCAGAGGGCTACAGCCGCGGCTCTGAACGCGATCAAGCGCGCTTCTATGAGTATGCGCTAGGCTCCGCGCGCGAGGCCAGAGATTGGTATTACAAAGCGCGCCACGTGCTCGGCAGCGCTGTCTTTGCGCACAGGACAAAGCTGCTGGTCCACATCATCAGACAACTGCTTAAACTCGTCCCCTCTCACCGCGGCAAAACGCTCAGCGAACCAAGAGAGATCTACGACGCCAATACATCTCTCTTTGCCGATGTACCAATGCCAGATAGTGGATAATGTACATTGTGTATTGCGCAGCACGGAATACGAAATACGCAATATGCAATACGGAATACGTAATAAGTATTTCGTGTTTCGTAATTGCACGTCTTAAGTTTTAAGCTTATTTAGTGACGAGGGTAACAATGAAGTTCTTTCTGGACAGCGCCATGATCGATGAGATCGCCTACGCATTGGACGTATGGGATATTGATGGCGTGACGACCAATCCGCGCCATATCCAGGCGACCGGCAAGCCGATGCTCCAAGTCATTCGCGAGATTGGCAAGTTGGTCGAGGGGACCGACAAGACGGTCTCGGTTGAGGTGAACCCACACTATAAGACCGTTGACGAGTTTGTGCGCGAAGGGCGCAAGCTCGCCGCGCTTCATCCCAACTTTGTCATCAAACTGCATTGCATCGAGCCAGCCTTTAAGGCAATCCCTATCCTGGCTAAGGATGGGATTCGCGTAAATGTGACGCTGGTGTTCAGTGCGGTGCAAGCGCTGGCCGCCATGCGCGCCGGCGCATACTACGTCTCTCCCTTCGTCGGCTGGAAGGAGGCCAACGCCGAAGAAACCCAGAGCCTGATCGAGGAGATCGTGACGATCCGCGACAACTACGGCTTCAGCACGCAGGTGTTGGTGGCAGCCGTGCGCAACGGTCGGCAGATCGCTGATGCCGCCGTCGCCAGCGCGGACATCGTCACCGCTGCGTTAGCTGTCTATAAAGATGCTTTCGATCATCCCTACACCCGCGATGGGCTAACCAAGTTCCAGGCGTTCTGGGACAAGAGCCAGTATGAGTGACACGCGCTGCGTAACGTGAAATACGCAATACGAAATACGAAATACGCAATACGTATTACGTATTCCGTATTTCGTATTCCGTATTCCACAGTGTGCAGCCTCAACTACCTTTAAGGAGCAAACTGATGACTACCCCACGACCCTTTTTGATCGGCGGTCAGACGCGCATCAGCAACCGAACGTTTACGCTGCGCTTCCCCTACACCGGTGAACCGGTCGCCGAAGTGTGTATCCCGACGGATGAAGACCTGGAAGCAGCCGTGCAAAGCGCCCTGCGTGGCGCGCAGATCATGCGCCGGCTGCCCGCTCACGCGCGCTCAGCGATCCTGCGCCAATTGCACGCCCAGATGGAAGCGCGCACCGAAGCGCTGGTGAATGCGTTGGTGATGGAGGGCGGCAAGACCAAGAAGGCCGCGCGCGGCGAGGTGGCCCGCGCCAAGCAAACCGTGCTGGTCGCTGCGGAGGAAGCGTTGCGCATTCCTGGCGAGCTGGTCAACATGGACTGGACCAAGGACGGCGAGAACCGCATTGGTTTGGTGCAGCGCTTCCCGCTGGGCGTCATCCTCTGCATCGCGCCGTTCAATTACCCGCTCAACCTGGCCTGCCACAAGGTGGCGCCGGCGTTGGCTGCCGGCAACGCCTTCATCCTCAAGCCGGCCACCGCCACCCCGCTCAGCGCGCTGTTGCTCGGCGAGATGCTCTTGGAAGCCGGTGCGCCGCCGGAGGCCGTCAACGTCCTCACCTGTAGCGGCGATCAAGCCGAAGCGCTGGTGCGTGATGATCGCATCGCCATGTTCTCGTTCACCGGCAGCAGCGAGGTGGGCTGGCATCTGAAGCAGGTATGCGGGCGCAAGCGTGCGACGCTGGAGCTGGGCGGCAACGCCGCAGTGATCGTGCATGAAGACGCCAACCTGAGCTATGCCGCCAAGCGGATCGCCTTCGGTGGCTTCACCAACGCCGGCCAGAACTGCATCTCCGTGCAGCGCGTGCTGATCCACCGTCCTGTGTACAACCAGGCCGTCGAGCTGTTGCTCGATGAGATCAGTGCCCTTAAGGTGGGTGATCCGCGCCTGGAGGAAACCGACGTCGGCCCGATGATCAGCGAACGCGCTGCCATGCAGGCCGAGGCTTGGGTGCAGGAGGCACTGGCGCAAGGCGCGCGCAAGTTGCTGGGCAATGGTCGTCAAGGCGCGCTGCTTTACCCCACCGTGCTCACCGACGTGCAACCGCAGATGAAGGTGAGCTGTCAAGAGGTCTTCGCCCCTGTGCTCACGGTCAGCCCCTACGACACCTTTGACGAAGCGATCGCCATGGCCAACAGCACTGACTATGGCTTACAGGGCGGCGTCTTCACGCGCGACATGGGCCGCATCATGCAGGCATTCGACCAAATTGAAGTTGGCGGCCTGCAAGTCAACGACGTATCTACCTTCCGCGTGGATCACATGCCTTACGGTGGCGTGAAGGCCAGCGGCATCGGCCGCGAAGGGGTGAAGTACGCCATCGAGGAGATGACCGAGCCAAAGCTGATGGTGCTAAACCTGAACGGGTTGGCCTAACGCACTACGGAATACGCAATACGCAATACGCACTACGGAATACGCAATACGTATTTCGTATTTCGTATTCCGTATTCCGTATTTCGTATTCCGTATTGCGTAGTGCATAAACAATGGTATCTATGCGCTCCTATCTTTCATATTTAGAGTGTACTGCCTGTGGTGAGACATATTCTGCTGAGGAGCCACACACCATCTGTCCTCGGTGTGGCAAGGTGCTGTTTGCCCGTTACGACCTAGAGGCAGCGAAGGCGCAGCTTGACCGCGATGCGCTGGCGCGCCGGCCGCGCGGCATGTGGCGCTGGTTTGAGATCATGCCGGTGCGCAATCCTGACCACATCATCACGCTCGGCGAGGGCGACACCCCTCTGCTGCCCGCTGGCCGACTGGGCGAGGTGCTCGGCAGCGGCAAGCTGTGGATCAAAGACGAGGGGCTGAACCCTACCGGCAGCTTCAAGGCGCGCGGCCTCTCCGCCGCAGTCTCTAAAGCGAAGGAGCTGGGGATCACCTCGATGGCCATTCCGTCAGCGGGCAACGCCGCTGCCGCGCTCGCTGCCTACGGCGCGCGCGCAGGCATGCGGATATACCAATTCATGCCGCAGGATGTGCCGGAGATGATGCGCAAGGAGAGCCACCAATATGGCGCGCATGCTTACCTGGTGCGGGGCTTGATCAATGACGCCGGGCGGATGGTGCGCGAAGGCACAAAACGCAAAGGCTGGTTTGATGTCTCCACGCTGCGCGAGCCTTATCGCCAAGAGGGCAAGAAGACGATGGGCCTGGAGTTGGCCGAGCACTTCGGCTGGACGCTCCCCGATGCGATCATCTATCCCACCGGTGGTGGCACAGGCTTGGTCGGCATGTGGAAGGCATTTCATGAGCTGGAACAACTGGGCTGGATCGGCCCCAAGCGACCCAAGATGATCGTGGTTCAGGCCGAGGGATGTGCGCCGATCGTGCGTGCTTACCAAGCCGGCCAGCGCCATGCCGAGCTGTTTCCAAACGCCCACACCATCGCGCCCGGCATCCGCGTGCCGGTCGCAATCGGCGATTACCTCATCCTCGACGCCGTGCGCGCCAGCGGGGGCACTGCCGTCGCTGTCAGCGACGCAGAGATCATGCGCGATATGCGCGAGATGGCGCGCTTGGCCGGCGTATTCGCTTCGCCGGAGGGCGCCGCCACCCTCTCGGCCTACAAGCGCTTGCGCGCCAGCGGCTTCCTCTCGCCCGACGATGTGACCGTGCTGTTCAACTGCGGCAGCGCCTTCAAGAATGCCGAGCTGATCCAGGCGCCAACGCTCCCTGTGCTTGACCCAAACGACCCAGCCTGGCTAGATCAAGTTGCATAGCCGCATGGCCTGCATTGTCATCACTGAATGGATGCCAACGGGCATCGAGCGCTTGCACACTGCTGGCGAGGTGATCTACGAGCCGGCGCTGTGGCGTGCCCGCGAGCGGCTCTTTGCGCTCTTAAACGATTGCCAGGCGCTGATCGTGCGCAACCAAACCCGCGTAGACGCCGAACTGCTGACGCATGCGCCGGCGCTCAAAGTCGTTGGACGACTGGGCGTCGGCCTCGATAACCTCGACTTGCCTGCCTTGCGCGCGCGGGACATCGTTGTTGTGACCGGTGGGCAGGCAAATTCGATTGCCGTCGCCGAATACGCCATCGGCGCGATGATCGCGCTGGCACGCCGTTTGCCGGCTGCCGACCGCAGCACCAAAGGTGGCGCTTGGGATCGCGCGGCCTTTGGCAGCGGCGCAGAGCTTTACGGTAAGACGCTGGGCCTGATCGGCCTGGGTGACATTGGCGCACGGGTCGCCAAGCGCGCCCTCGCCTTTGGTATGCGTGTGATCGCCCACGACCCATTGATCACGCCCATGCACTTCGCCGCTGCCGAGCTTGGCGTGGCGCTGATGCCATTGGAAGACGTGTTGCGCACCAGCGACTTCGTCTCGCTTCACCTTCCACTTCTGCCTACCACAGCCAATCTGATCAACGCCGAGCGACTGGCGTTGATGAAACCAACCGCGATTTTGATCAACACCAGCCGCGGGGGAATCATAGATGAGGCAGCGTTGGCCGACGCGCTGCGCACAGGCCGGCTGGGCGGCGCTGCGCTTGACGTGCGCGCCCAAGAGCCGCCAATGGGCGACGATCCGCTGGCGACGCTGGACAACGTGCTGCTCACGCCACACATCGCTGGCCTGACTGTCGAATCGCAGGCGCGCGTATGCACGACTGTGGCTGACGACGTATTGCGCGTCCTGCGCGGCGAGCGGCCGCTCTTCAGCGCCCTCAACTAAACAGCGCTCGTGCCTTCGCTATCTCTGCTTCAATAGCCCGAACCATGCCAGCGTATCGCGGATGGTTTCCTCGATTGGACGCGCGACGTGACCCAACTCGCGTTCGGCCTTCTGCGCGTTCACCGGACACCAAAAGGCGAACATGCGCAGGTGATCGGGTAGGAGGGCAAAGGGCAACGCGTCGCTCAGACGGACCAGCGCACCCAGGAGCGCGCGCGGCAGGCGCAGCCGGCGGCGGCGCACCCCCTGACAGCGATCCGCGACCTCCAGCAACGCGCGCAGGGTCACGTTGTGGCCGCCGAGGATATATCGCTCGCCGGCTCGTCCGCGCTCGGCAGCGGCCAGATGCGCCGTCGCCACGTCGCGGCCATCCACGGCATTGATCACGGCATCGAAATAGATAGGGATGCGCCCGCGTCCCGCCTCGCGGATCACCAGGCTGGTGGTCGGCTTCACGTCACCGGGGCCGAAGACCGCCGTCGGCAGCAGCACCACCACGTCCAGATCGCGCGCCGTCAGCGCAATCTGTTCCATCGCCAGCTTAGCCTCGTAATAGGCGCTGCGGGCTGCGCCGGCAGTGTAGACATCCCGCTCGTCGAGCGGGGCCATGCCGGGGACGTAGCGACGGGCCAGGGTGGTCAGCGAGCTGGTGTAGATCAGGCGCGCGACGCCGGCAGCCCGCGCCGCGTCTAGGGCGTTCGTCATCTCTGCGCGCGCCTCGGCCACCGCTTGTTCGAGGTTTCGGCTGCCCTGCGGATAGGACGCCGCTGCGTGAAAGACCACCGCGCAACCGCGCATCGCTTCGACGAGCGCGGCGCGATCGCGGAGGTCGGCCTGCGCCCAAACGACCGACAGATCGCCGATCGCCCCCACTGCGGCTGGCCGGCGGCGCACCGCGCGCACCCGCCAGCCGCGCGCGAGCGCTGCGCGGGCGATCTGCCCGCCAATGAAACCGGTCGCGCCCAACACGCAACACTCCATGCGTATACTTCGCCAGCATAGCAGAGAGGTTGACCATGGGACTACTCACCGGCAAGACCGCGCTGATCTTCGGCGTGGCCAACGACCACAGCATCGCTTGGGGGATCGCCAAGGCGTTTCACCGCGAGGGGGCAATTCTGGGCTTTAGTTACGCCACCGAGAAGTTGGAGCGCCGCGTGCGCCCGCTGGCCGAGTCGCTCGGCGCTGACTGGGTTGAGCCATGCGATGTGGCCAAGGATGAGGACATCACTGCGGTGATGGAGAAAGCCGCCAGCTACTTCGGACAGATAGATATCCTGGTGCATTCGATCGCCTTCGCCAACCGCGAGGACCTGAGCGGCCCGTACTACACGGTCAGCCGGCAGGGCTTCCTGACCGCGATGGACATCAGCGTGTATTCGTTCACCGCGCTGGCGCGCGCTGCGTTGCCGCTGATGCGGCCAGGCGGGGCGATGCTCACCCTCACCTACATCGGCTCGCAGCGCGCCGTGCCACACTACAACGTGATGGGGGTGGCGAAGGCCGCGCTGGAGGCCAGCGTGCGCTACCTGGCCGCCGACTTCGGCGCGGATGAGCGCCGCATCCGCGTGAACGCCATCTCCGCCGGACCGATCCGCACGCTCGCAGTGGCCGGCATCGCCGGCTCGCGCGCGCTGATCAACGCCTTCGGCAAGGTCAGCCTGCTTCACCGCAACATCACGATTGATGACGTGGGCAATGCCGCGGCCTATCTGTGCTCCGACCTGGCCGCCGGTGTCACCGGCGAGGTGCATTACGTGGATGCCGGCTTCAACGTCGCCTTCCCGCTCGACGAGGAAGGCGAGGGTGCGTGAACGAGGGTGTTGCCCCACCCCCGCTGTGAACGCTCCCGCGCCGTGCAAAAGCAACGACATCTGATAGACTCACACATCACATCTTTATTTCAACGGAGCATGCGCGATGACGGTGATTCGATTGGGCATCATCGGCGCGGGCGCCATGGCCCGCCATCACATCCAGCAGATCCTCAAGCAAACCGACACCACGCAGATCACGGCCATCTGCGAGCCGAACAAGGAGAATTACCACAAGGCCGCTGAGCTTTTTGAGCGCGCCGGCCAACCCGTCCCTCCTTGCGAGCCGGACTTTGATAAGTTCTTGAAGAAGTATGCCAAGCACATAGACGCGGGCTTCATCATCACGCCTCACAACCAACACTTTCCGCAGGCCAAAGCGCTGTTGGAGGCCGGCAAGGATGTGTTAGTGGAGAAGCCGATGGTGATGAACGCAAAGGAGGCCAAGCGCCTGATCAAAGTCCGCGACAAAAGCGGGCGCGTCCTTGCCGTGGCCTTCAACGGCAGCATGTCGCCCACCGTGCGCAAGGCGGCCGAGATGCTGCGCTCCGGTGAGATGGGCGCTGTCCTCACCGTCAGCGCCAATGTCTGGCAGGAGTGGGAACAGTTCACGCGCGGCCAGTGGCGCCAAGACCCCAAGATCTCCGGCGGCGGTTTCATGTTCGACACCGGCGCGCACTTGCTGAACACAGTGGCAGATGTGCTGGGCGAACCGTTTACCGAGGTGGCCGCCTTCATTGACAAGCGCCAGACTAAAGTGGACATCCTCACGGTAGCGATTGCCCGCACTGCCTCCGGCGCGTTGATCACCATTCACGGCTGCGGTGCCGCGCCGGTGACCGACTCGGACGTAAAGGTCTTTTGCGAGAACGGCGTGATCCAACTGGGGGTATGGGGGGACTACCTCAAGGTGCAGATGCGCGGCGAGCCGCACCTAAAGCCGGTGGAACTGCCGCCCAGCTTGGGGGTCTGGGAGACCTTCGTGCGCGTGCTGCGCGGCGAAATCGAGAACCCCAGCCCAGCAGAGAACGGCCTGCGCATGATCCAGCTCTGGGACGCGATCAAGAAAAGTGCCAAACAGGGTGGCGAGTTGGTTGAAGTGTAGCGTCGTGACAAGCAGCGAACAAGGCCCTGGATGGGCGAAGGCATTGCCTTCGCCCATTCTTTTTCGCTTTGCTTTCGCCGATCACGGCCCACAAAGGGCTGCCCTTATTGGCAAACGCACCCCTCACGCGGGTGCGTTCGCGCGCGATGGTGGAAAGCGCGGCAGAGTGGCACAAGCGACCCCCGCCCCTGTCATTCTGAGCGTCGGCGAAGAATCTGAACTCGCGGCCGACAAAAGCGTTGCGAGTTCTAAGGCCAGCGCAGCTTTAGCCTGCACAGCCGCCCCTGCCTCTGCCCTCTTCTAATTCCCCCGCGAGTGGGGGAATAAAAGGGGGTGTAAGTGAGGGAACTAGTCGGTAGCGGTGGCTTCGCAGGGGTGTGGTTGGGCGCGAGTCTAGATGCTTCGCTCCACTCAGCATGACAGATGCGCCCCTTCACCCTCCCGCAGGCTGCGTAGCCTGTGGGAAGTTAGCATCGCCAGGAGATAGCTTTGCCCCTATTGGTGAACGCACCCAACACACCCCTCACGGGTGCATTCACAGCTAGGGGCAGAACCCTGGGTGGGCGACGGCAGTGCCGTCGCCCACCCTCTATAGGTTCGCCTTCGCTGGCAGCATCGCTTGGTAGAAGGTCGCCCTTATTGGTGAATGCCCCCTCACGCTATCCCCCTATAATCTCGCCCCATGAGTGACCTTGCGCAGATCGCGCAACAGATTCGTGTGTGCACGCGGTGCGGGCTTGCCGGCGGACGCACGCACGCCGTCCCCGGCGAGGGACCGGCCCAGGCAGAGATCATGTTGATCGGCGAAGGGCCAGGATTCCACGAAGACCAGCAGGGGCGGCCGTTCGTCGGGCCATCCGGCCAATTCCTCACCGAACTGCTGGAGCAAGCAGGCTATCGCCGCGACCAGGTGTTCATCACCAACGTGGTCAAATGTCGCCCCCCTGGCAACCGCGACCCGCTGCCAGAGGAGATCGAGGCGTGCGCGCATTATCTTGATCAGCAGATCGCGCTGATCAACCCCAAAGTCATCATCACCCTCGGGCGATTCTCAATGGCGCGCTGGTTTCCTGGTCAAAAGATCTCGGCCATTCACGGCAAAGCAAAGTATGTGGATGGCCGCATCGTGGTGGCCATGTTCCATCCGGCGGCTGCGCTCCACCAGCGCGCGCTGCGCGGGTTGATCGAGGAAGACTTTCGCCGGCTGCCGGCGATCATCAAGGCGGCCCAGGCTGAGCACGACGCTTCATCTGCGCCCCCCACCCAGCCAAGCAGCAGCGCCGGCGAGCAACTGAGCTTGTTCTAACCCATGGTCACGGCCCATCAGATACGGGCATGGTGGCTGGCTGCGCGCCTACCCTCGCTGCCGGCTTCGATAGGGCCAGTGCTTGTTGGGAGCGCGCTCGCCATTCGCGCAGGCGCGTTCTCGCTGCCCGTCTTCCTTGCTACGCTCATCGCCGCCGTGCTCTTGCAAATTGGGGCCAACTACACAAACGATGTCTTCGATTACCTCAAAGGCGCCGATCGCCACCGGCTCGGCCCGTTGCGCGCCACGCAGAGCGGCCTGCTCACCGTCCGCCAGATGATGGCCGGCAGTGCGATCGTGTTCGCGCTCGCTGCGTTGATCGGGGTTTATCTCGTCAGCGTCGGCGGCTGGCCGATCCTGGCGATAGGGGTGCTGGCCATTGGCTGCGCGATCGCCTACACCGCCGGCCCGTTCCCACTCGCCTACCACGGCCTGGGTGACCTGTTCGCTTTTCTCTTCTTCGGCGTGGTTGCGGTGATGGGCACATTCTATATACAGCTTGGGACGCTCACCTGGCTCGCTTTCGCTGCCTCACTGCCCAGCGCCTGCTTTGCCACTTGCATCATCATCGTGAATAACCTGCGCGACATAGACACCGATCGCCTGGCCAATAAGCGCACCCTGGCCGTGCGCATCGGCGACCGCCTGACGCGCGTTGAGTACACCGCGCTCATGACCGGCGCTTACCTCGTCCCGCTCATACTGCTGATCACCGAGGCGCCGAACGGGTGGTGGCTCTGCCTACCCCTGATCAGCGCGCCTGTAGCGGTTGCCCTAACACGCGATCTATGGCGCACGCCGCGCAGCCCGGCCCTCAATCCCATCTTGGGGCGCACGGCGCGCCTGGGGCTGTTCTTCTCTATCTTGTTCTCGTTAGGGCTTGTGCTCCGTTGATGTCCAGCGAGCGCGCCAAGCAGATTCAGCGCATGTTTGCGCGCATCACGCGGCGCTACGACCTGATGAACCGCGTGATGACCGGTGGGCGCGACCAAGCATGGCGACGCCAGGCCGCCGCCCAATTGGGCCAATCGGTGGACGGCTTGATCCTAGACCTGGCCACTGGCACCGGCGACCTGGCCTTCGCCGTGCGCCAGTGCCACCCCCATTCGCGCGTCGTGGCAGTGGACTTCTCCGCCCCCATCCTGCGTGAGGGTGTGCGCAAAGCCCAGGCCCGCGGCGAACGCGCCATCACGTGGGCGGTGGGCGACGCGCTCGCGCTGCCCTTCCCCGATGCGACCTTCGACGGCTGTACCAACGCCTTCTTGCTGCGCAACGCAGTGGATTTGATGCGCTGCCTGCGCGAGATCAGGCGGGTGGTAAAGCCCGGCCAGCCGGTCGTGTGCATGGAGATCACCCATCCGCAGACGCCGATCTTCAAGCAATTGTTTGCCGTTTACTTTTACCGGTTGGTGCCGTTAATCGGCGGCATCATCGCCGGCGACCTGCAAGCGTACCGCTATCTACCCGATTCGCTCACCCGCTTCCCGCCCGCTGAGCCGCTGAAGCAGCTCATGCAAGCCGCCGGCTATCGAAACGTGCGTTATCACTTGCTGGGCTTGGGGACGATGGCGATTCACGTGGGCGAGGCCTAGGGCTTGCGCGCCACGCAGAAGATGTACGCCCCCGTAGCCGGCAGCGGCTCGTTGTAAATCGGCCGCAGCCACGCCTCCAGCGCGCGCAAGAGCGGGTTGTGCCGGCTCGGAAAGGGCACCCAGCGCCCGGCCAGCCACTTGTATAACAAATTCGGCAGCCCCAGGTAATGCCCCAGCTCCAGCGCGCGCAGCGCGCGCGGCGAGAAGTAATACCAGGCCCGCTCCAGAACCAACCCCGCGCGCGTCAGACGTGCCTGCCATGCCTGTGCCCCTTCGCAGTGATAGTGCCGTGAGATGCGATTGAAGAAGCGCGCATACCGCTCGCCAAAGAGCTTCCTGCCGATTAGCCAATCGGTGAAGTGATCAGAAGGCGCAGAGAACAGCAAGTGCCCGCCTGTCCGAAGCACGCGATAGCACTCTGCAAGTACGAGGTCGAGGTCGGGAATGTGCTCTAGCACCGAGTTGCTTATGATGGTGTTGAAGGCAGCGTTCGCAAATGGCAAGCGCGCGCCCTGGGCCAGCACCAACAGCCTATGCGCACCGCGCGCGCGCGATTCGCGCAGGGGCTGTCGCCACGGGTCAAGCCCGACATCCAACGGGCGCGCAAACGCCTGTGCGGCAAAGCTGCCATCACCAGAGCCTAGGTCGAGCACCGGCGGGACGATCGGCAAGTCCTGATAAAAGCGCGCCTCTACCGCCCTTAGGAGCGCCCGAAAGTAAGGCACTTCCAGCAAATGCGGCCACAGAAAATCGTGGCCGACTGGCCGGGCAAGGGCATTGTCCATCGTCTGGCAGGTTTGCACAAACGGGCGAGACACGCTCGCCCAATCAACGGCGCTTATCAGGTCGCCGGTCGGGGTAGCATGGCACGGCATACCCGACAGATCAGGCCGCCGTCCTCGGTCTCCTCTATCTCGGCGCGCCCGTGACAAGTGATGCACTGCTCATACTGATCCCAGTCCTTCTCCGTCACGCCATCGCGCAATGACTCGCTCCAGCTTGACCCACGCTCATCACGTTGTTCGTAAGGCCACCCTATCATCTCTAATAGTCTACTAATATACGCGCCTGCGTCCACCGGGCGAAGGTAAGGGAGTGCTCAACTTTGGGGTGACTTGGCCCACCGACATGAGAGGCGCAGAGAGCGCAGAGGATATGTAAAAAATCTCTGCGTCCTTTGCGTCTCTGCGGTGCGCGTTTCTCGTATCACCTTCAAGTGGCGCACTTCCAGCGCGCGAACGCCCCCGACCACTGCTGATAGAATCTATCTTGTTCATGGCCGGCAAATACTTTGAAGAGCTGGAAGTCGGCATGCGCATCGAGCACCCGACCGGACGCACCATCACCGAAGCCGATAACGTGCTGTTTTGCGCGCTCACCATGAACCCGCAGCCGCTACACTTGGACGAACACTTCGCCGCCCAAACGCCCTTTGGGACGCGGATCGTCAACGGCCTGCTCACCCTCAGCCTGGCCGTGGGGCTGACGGTGCCAGAGCTGACCGCTGGCACGATCATCGCCAACATCGGCTACGACAACATTCGTCATCCTCGACCGGTGTTCCACGGCGATACGCTGTATGTCACCAGCGAGGTGTTGGACAAGCGCGAATCGCGCTCGCGCCCCGAAGCCGGCATTGTCCAACTTCGCCACGCCGGCCGCAACCAGCGCGGCGAGGTCGTCATCGAGTTCGAGCGCACCGCGCTATTCAAGCGCAAAGCGGCTGCCACCTGAATCACGCGCCATGCCTCCGCTGCGACGTTCGCTGCTGTTTATGCCCGGCGATAGCCAGCGCAAGATCGAGAAAGGCGCGCAGCTTCCCGCCGATAGCGTCGTGCTCGATCTAGAAGACGCCGTCGCGCCCAGCAACAAAGCCAGCGCACGGCAGATCACGCGTGCGCTGCTGGCGACGTTGGACTTTGGGCCGCGCGAGCGGCTGGTGCGCCTCAACGCCTGGTCCAGCGGTTACTTGCAAGCCGATGTGGCGGAGACGATCGCCAGCCGGCCCGATGGCTACGTCATCCCTAAAGTAGATAGCGCCGAAGACCTGCGCGCAGCGCGCGACTTCATCGCTGCCCAGGCCATTCAACACAACCTCAATCCGGCCGAGATCGCCCTGCTGGCTATCATTGAGACGGCCAAAGGCGTTATGAACTTGCGCGAGATCGCCCAACTCGGCCCACCCCTCCAGGCGTTGATCTTCGGCGCCGACGACCTGGCCGCCGACATCGGCGCGATCCGCACGCCCTCCAGTCTGGAGGTGCTCTACGCCCGCAGCGCGGTGGTGATTGCCGCCGCCGCGAACAGCCTACAAGCGATAGACATCGTGTTCTTCGACCTGAACGACCTGGCCGGATTAGAAGAGGAATGCCGCTTCGGTCGGCAGCTCGGCTATATCGGCAAGATGGTGATCCACCCGCGCCAGCTTGAGGTGGTCAACCGCGCCTTCTCGCCAACCGCCGAGGAGATCGCCCGCGCCCAACGCATCCTACAAGCAGCTCAGGCGCACGCCGCCAGCGGCCTGGGCGCGTTTGCGCTCGATGGGCGGATGGTGGACGGGCCGATCATCAAACAGGCCGAGAAAGTGATCGCCCGCGCCAGGGCAGCCGGACTTGTTTAGGGATATGCGCCAACGCACGTCTGTGCAGATTCGCAATCAACCAGCCAACCAAAGCGTTTACGGATACGCAGTCGGCGCGGCTGTCCTGCCTGCCGGCGCCTATCCCGATCTGCATGTCGCGGCGCGCTCACCGCGCGGCGTGCTGATGGCCGTGGTTGATGCGCACGGCGACGTGGCTACTGGCCAACGCATCGCTGATCGGATCGTCCAAGTCTATGAGACCATCCCGCCCGATGTCGATCGGCTGATCGCCCTGCGCGCGACGCTCGACCAAGCGCAGCAGGCCGTGCCGCACAAGCCACGCCGGGGCGCGGTCGCCATGCTGCTGGCCGTAATCACAGAAGGACGATGCTACGGGATCGCCGAGGGGTCGGTGTGCGGCTATCACGCACTGGCCGATGGCCAGCTCATCCCCATGCGCCTGGGGCCAACCGGCCAACGCAAGCTGGCGACCAAAGATCGGATTTTGATCTGCACACAGGCAGTGAGCCGGTCAACGAACGATTACGACATCGCGCTGGCGCTGTATGCGCACAGCCCGGAGCATGCCGTGCGGCGCTTAATCGCGTCCGCCGAGCGACGCGGCCAGCGGAGCGGCCTGGCTGCGGTCGTTTATGGACCGCGTCGGTCGCTGATCACCACCCTGCTTGGCCGGCTTTCACGATAGACCCATGTTCACCTGGTGGCACAACGACTTTGCCCTGACGGCGCTGATCGGCGTGAGCGGCGTGCTGAGCTGGTTGTTCGGACGCCGGCAGCGCGGCCCTCGTTTGCTGATCGGCAAGCGCTGGATTGCCTTGCGCGCCCCGCTACGCCTGGGACGGTCCTCCTGGCAGCGGCTCACCGGCCGCGCGGCTCCAGACCTGGCCGAGGAGCATGCCGAGCTGTTCCGCGCCGCGGATGGGGCCTGGGAAATCCGCCTACTCCAAGGCGAATATCTGTTCGTGGATGGCCGGCGGGCGCGCCACAACCGCCTACGCTCCGGCGCGGTGATCTCGCTGGGCAAATCGCGCCAGGCCACATTTCAATTTGTGATACAAGATTAGGGGTATGCCCCTGTCCACAGCGACGCTCTCCACGGCATCAGATCCGTTGCCGGTCGGCGAATACGTGATTGACGCCGAGCGCAAAGTTGCCTACACGGTCACAGCCTTCGACGAAGGCACGCCGGCCAACAGCCGCGCGCGCACCTACCAGGCGGTAGTCCTGGATAGCGCGGCAACGCTCTTCCTGCTCCACGAAGGGCTTTCACCGCTGGACTTGGCCGGCGCGCTCTTGCTGAGCGAGCGATGGCAGGCTGCTACGCTGCCCAACGTGGCGCGCTTGCTCCCTGCCTTTCAGATGCCGTGGTTCGAGCGCGTGGTGCGCCATTACGTGCCCGAAGTCGTCGCGCCGGACCTGATGAGCGTGGCGTGGATGAACCAGCAGTCCAAAAAGCAATGGGAAGCCTGGTTCGAGCAACTGGTCGCCGGCTTGAACGCCCTGCATGATTGTGGTGTGGCGTTGGGGCTGAAAGACGAAGAGAGCATCATGCGCCACATTGGCGTGAACGCCGCGGGCGCGCACTGGCGCAACCTGGGCACGCTTGTTGTGCTGAGCGATCAGCCCGATGCTGCTTATGCGGACGTGCGGGCGCTGTGCACGGCGTTCGCCCACACCCGTCTACTCGAGGCGCCCTCGCACATCCGCTTCGCGCTGCACCAGGCCGCCGACCCAGGCGAGCGGATGAGCGCTGCCATGCTCCTCAACCGGCTGCGCCGCACTGCGACCGCGCCAAGCGTCAACGGGCGTCCATCGCACGTGGAGCTGGGCCATGCCACCAGCGCCGGCATGGTACGCGCGGAGAACGAAGACCGCGTACACGCCATGCAAGTCACGACCCCCACCAATGCCCAGATGCCCCGAGCGGTCTTGCTGGCCGTCGCGGATGGCATGGGCGGCGTCGAGGCCGGCGAAGTCGCCAGCGACCTGGCCATCCGCATGTTGACCGAGGCCGTCCACAGCCTGCTCGCCGACGATCCCAACCCGTCCGCCGAGGTCATCGCTCGCTGGCTGCGCGAGACGATCCAGGCGATCAACGCGGCGGTCGTTGCCGAAGGCAATCGTCTGGGCAACCAAATGGGTTCTACGCTCGCCTTTGCGCTGGTGGTAGATGGTCGCGCTTATCTCGGCAACGTGGGAGATAGCCGCATCTATCTCTGGCGCTCGCAGGAAACAGACTGCCCGTTGATCCGGTTGACCAAAGATCACTCGCTGGTGCAATCGCTGGTGGACGCCGGCCTGCTGCGCGACGAGGACCGCTATACGCACCCCGAACGCAGCCTGATCTATCGCTCGCTGGGCGACCCCACAGCCGGCGTCAGCGACGACCTGGCGCCGGTGAGCATCCAGGCTGGCGATTGGTTAATGGTATGTTCAGATGGCTTATGGGAGATGGTGCGCGACGATGCCATCCGCGAGATGCTGCGCATCTCGCCCAATGCACAAGTGGCCTGCGACCGCCTGATAGACCTGGCAAACGCCAACGGGGGCGAAGATAATATCGCCGTGGCCATCGCCCGATTCTGGTGAACCAGGCCATCTAACACAGACAAGCTTAGCGGAGCGGATGTAGAGATGAAGCAGATTTCACCCAGGCCCTTCCTTCGATGTGCGCTGGCTCTCTTGGCGCTGCTTTTCTGGGCTGCCGGCCTGTCGCGCGCCCAGCTCAGCGCCCCGACCCTGGAGATCAAGCGCGTGGACAACAGCCAGGCGCCGGACTACACGCTCACCGCAGCAGTGATCCTGCCGGATGGCAGCGCAGCCACAGGGCTGAGCGCGCAGAACTTCGCGCTCACGGATTTGGCCGATGGCAGCCCGATCCCCATCACCGGCCTAGAAGCCAGCAACGCCGGTGTGGCTGCCATGATTGTGGCCGACCTGGCCGGCCTGAACAACACCCGCGATTACGGCGTGGTGAACACCGAGAACGTCCGGCGCGCGGCACAGCAATTCGTGCAAACCCTGGCCGCCAATAGCAGCGGCCAAGATTACCTCGGCCTCGTCATCACAGTCGGCACAGACCAAAATAAGTTTGGCGAGATCGTCGCGCCGACCAACGACCTCAACTTGGTCGCATCCCGCCTACAGGCGATCCCACAACTCGCCATAGAGCGCACCTCGGCGCTGTTCGATGGCCTGAACCAGGCGCTCAACTTGCTGACGCGCAACCCCGACGCTGCTGTGCGCTCCGCGCTGGAGCAGCGGCGCAAGGTGATCGTGCTCTTCTCGGATGGGGCCGACAACAAGTTCAGCGACGAGGGCATCCGCGGCGACATCCTGCGGCGCGCCAACGAAGCCGGCATCGCCATCTTCGCCATTCAAGTCAATCAGCGCGGCCCGCGCGAATTCACCAACATGAGCGCGCTCGCCGCCCAGACCAACGGCAGCTACGTACTGCTGGATTCCAGCGTGCCGCAGGACGAGGCAGAGCGACAATTGCGAGCGGCCTACCAACGGATAGACTCACAGCGCGCCCAATATGTGCTGCGCTTTAACAGCATTAAGCCAGCCGGCGAGCACTCCGCCCGCCTGACGGTGAACCTGCCGGCGGGCAGCGACAGCGCCGAGGTGCGCTTCGCTTCTAACCTGCGCCCACCTACAGTGCGGCTGATTGCGCCGGCGGAGGGCGAGCTGTTCTTCCAAGAGACGGCCGAGCCAGCAGCGCCGATCACCCTGACCGCCCAGGTGGAGTTCCCCGACGGTCGCCCGCGTAGCGTGAGCGTTGAGTTCCTAGCCAACGGCACTTCGATTGGCCGGCTGGATGGGCCACCCTACGAGCTGGTCTGGCAGCCCCCCAAGGAAGATCGCGGCATCGTCACCAAGACCCTGCCCTATGCCTTCCAGGCCATCGCCACCGACTCGTACCTGCAAACGACGACCAACAGCCCGTCCGTGCGCACCACCCTACAGGTGGCTTCGGTGCCGGCGGTGCCCTTCGTGCCGACCGAGGCACCTTCCTTTGACCAGTGGCTGCGCCAGAATACGGCGCTGGCCGCCAGTTTGTGCGCGTTGGCCCTGATCACCTTTGGCCTGATCGTGGCGCTGATCATTATGAACCGCCGCTACAGCGACCAGTTGGCCGTCATCCGCGCCAACATGGCCAGAAGCGTGCAGAGCGGCATTCGCATGGTCACCCAGCGTCTGGGGCTGAATCGCCAGCCAATCGCCGAGCTGAGGGTGGTCTCCGGGCCGATGACCGGCTCAACGCTCCCGATTGGGTCAGACGTGGTGTGGGTTGGGCGCGACCCGTCGCAATGCGAAGTGGTGCTCATGAGCGACCCGTATATATCCAGCCGCCACTTTCAGATCACGCGCGACCCAGCCACCCAACAGTTTTATATCCTCGATGAAGGCACAGCCAACGGCACACGCGTGAACCGCGTGCCGTTGCAGATCAAGACGCGCACGCCGCTGCCGGAGGACGCCGAGATCGAAGTGGGCATGACCAAGCTCGTCTTTCAGCAAGGGCGACGCACGCAGCGCCTGAATATGTAGGCCAGCGCTCGCAATCGTGAAGGAGGGGAAATGATTTGTCCGAACTGTGGTGCAGAGCAACCGGATGGCGCGCGGTTTTGTAACCAGTGCGGGACGCGCCTATCGGAACAGGTCGTCACTGCCGTGCAGTTGACGTGCCCACGCTGTGGCTACGTCAACCCCGAGGGCAGCAAGTTCTGCGGCGAATGCGGCGCGCCGCTCGTCGGCAGCCCACAGCAACCACCACGTAGGAGAACCCAGGTCGTCTTGCACTTCGTCAGCCGCACCGGCAGCATTATTCGCTTCCCGCCAAACCCAACCAACACCTGGCTTATTGGCCGCGAAGACCCGGTGAGCAACATTTATCCCGATGTTGACCTGACGGATTACGACCCAGACAGGACAGTATCGCGACGGCACGCCCGCATCACGCTGAGCGCCGGCAACCAACCCACAATCGTTAGCCTGACCACAACCAACTGGACGCGGATCAACGGCACGCGCATCGAGGCCGGCCAGCCGGTGTTGTTGTGCACCGGCGACCAGATAGAGTTTGGCCGTTGCGCGGTGACGTTTGAGATAGCCAATGCGCCAACCGATGAATAGCCCGCCTTTGCGCCGCCTATGCTCACGGTAGGCCAGCTCATCAACAACCGTTATCGGATCATCGAGAAACTCGCCGAGGGGGGGCAATCCGTCGTCTACCTGGCCGCCGACCAGAACGCCTTCGGCCATCGCGTGGTGGTCAAGCAGTTTAAGCTCGGCCTCGGCACGCCGGCCTCGCGCGAAGCAGCGCTGCGCCAGTTCGAGGCATCGGCCCGCATGTTGGCCCAGCTCCATCATCCGGGCATCGTCCAAGTGATCGAATACGTGTTGCACAACGGCGTGCCGCTGCTGATCACCGAATATGCCGAAGGGGAGACACTTCAGCACCGCATGCAGTCGGAAGTCTTTGGCTTGCCCGAAGAACAAGTGCTGGACATAGCCGAGCAGCTCTGCGATGTGCTGAGCTATCTGCACAGCCAAAATCCGCCGGTGATCTATCGCGATCTAACGCCGGGCAACATCATCATCTCACCCAGCGGGCGGATCAAGTTAATTGACTTCGGCATCGCCCGCACCATGAAGGCCGGCAAAACCTCAGATACCGAACCGCTGGGGACAACCGGCTACGCCGCGCCGGAGCAATACGGCAACTTACAGACCGGACCATACAGCGACGTTTACTCGCTAGGGGCAACGCTGCTCTACGCGGTGAGCGGCTACGACCCCAGCCTGACCCCGTTCATGCTGCCGCGGGCCGATGCAGTTCACCCCAACCTCAGGACGATCAGCAGGCCGCTGGCCGACGCCATCGAGAAAGCGACCCAACTTAACGTCCAAGACCGCTTTCAAACGGTAGAGGAGTTCCGACAGGCCATCCGCCGTGCGCGTGCGCGTGGCCTCGCGCTCAACGCTGGTCGCGCGCAGCTACGCAAGGCCCACATAGCAGCCTTCGCGGGGCTGATCCTGGTCATCGCCCTGCTGGGTGGTGGTATTTGGCTGATGCTGGCCAGCGCCACCGGCGCTTGGCCCAACGAGTCCGACGCGCGCGCCGTACAGGTCGCGGAGCCCGCCTCGACGCCTGAAGAGCCGGCCAACAGCCCACCAGCGGAGCCAACACCTACGCCGGCCTCCTAGTGCAAGAATGGATGGCGCGGTATGCTGACACCAGGGACGACCCTCAACGAGCGCTACGAGATCATCCGCTGGCTGGCCGATGGCGGACAGTCCACTGTCTATCTGGCCGCCGATACGCGCACATTCAACCGCCAGGTGGTCGTTAAGGTCTTTAAGCTGGCCGCGGATTCGTCTGAGGCATCGCTTCAACAGTTCGAGACCTCCGCGCGCATGCTCGCCCAGCTCAGTCATCCCGGCATCGTCCAAGTGATTGATTACTTTGTGAGCGACGAGGGCAAACCTGTGCTCGTCACCGAGTACGTCCAGGGCGAGACGCTGGCGGAGCGGATGGTTGGGCAGTGGTATGGCCTGCCCGAAGCGCAGGTGCTTGACTTGGCCGATCAGCTCTGCGATGTGCTGGGCTACCTGCACAGCCAAGATCCGCCGATCATCTACCGCGACCTGACGCCCCGCAACATTATCCTCACTGCCGGCGACCGCATTAAATTGATTGACTTCGGGATTGCCCGGACGTTCAAACAGGACAAGGCCGCAGACACGGAGCCGCTGGGCACGGCCGGCTACGCCCCGCCTGAGCAACACGGCAAAGGCCAGACCGGGCCTTATAGCGACATCTACTCGCTGGGCGCGACGCTGCTCCACGCCCTCACCGGTTATGACCCGAGCTTGACGCCGTTTGTATTGCCGCGCGCCGACCGCGTCCACGGCGATCTCAAGGCCGTCAGCCCGCACGTCGCCGATGCGATCGCGCGCGCCACGCAGCTAGAGATAGGCAAACGCTTTCAAACCGTCGAGGAGTTCCGCCGAGCGCTGCGCCGCAGAGGGATTGGCGGCGTCTCGCGGGGCGCTCAGGTCGGGCTGGCCATCGGCGGGCTGGTGATCGCGCTTCTGCTATGCGGGGGGGTGGCTTTTATGCTCAGCAGCGCCTTCGGCTTCTCGCTCCCGTTTGAGGCAGCCGGCGACGACCGCGCGCCGACGACAGCCGCGGCCAGCGTTTTGCTGCCGACGAGCACGCCGACCAGCCCGCCGCAACCCACAGACGCACCGTCTCCGACGCAGCAGCCATCACCCCGCGCCTCCACACCCGCTGCCCTGCCCACAATCCGACCATCGCCCACGCCCAGCCCAATCCCGACCCAGCCGCCTGCGCCGACGGCGACCCGACCCTTGCCCACGCCGACCCGGCCAACGGCAACGCCTTCGGCGACGCCGTCGCCGACCCGACCGACCGCAACCCCCGCGTCCACCCCAACGCCCAGGCCAACAGCGACCCCCACAGCCACACCGACGCCCAGGCCAACGGCAACCCCCACAGCCACGCCGACGCCGAGGCCGACCGCGACCCCTACACCTATCCCGACCCCCACCCCAACGAAAGTCGTGGTGCTGCCGCCGGCCAAAGGCGAGGGCAACCTACCGGCACCGCGCATTGATGGCATCGCTATCCCCGGCAGCGTCCGCGCCGGCGAGCGCTTCGACGTCATCATCTGGGGCAGCAACGCCGGCGGCGTGCCTGCCGATGCCGGCTCGATCACGGTCTCCTTCCAGGAAGTCGAGGAGATCAGCCTGATCAACGTGAACAACCAGGTCATCAACAGCGAGCCAGACGACTGTAACTTCGGCGTTGCGTCATACGCGCGTTTGATCACGCCGCGCAGTCGCTGTAGCCAGGTGACCTCCTATCAGACCTGCCTGCCGTCGCAACTGCCGATCAGCTATCCGATCGCGGAGTCCTATGTTGTCCAATGGGCGCCGGGCGACCAGCGCTGGCTACACGCCAGCGTTAAGCCGAAAGCGGATGCCCAAGTGGTGGTCGTTGATTTTCGGGTGACGATGACCAGCGCCAGGGCGCAGGGCCTGCAGTGTAACGCGCTGCTCGCTCCCAATGAGACAGAGACCATCCATCGAGACCAGCAGCTCTTCCCCGTGCGGCGTTATTTCGTGCTCGTCACGCCACCTTAGGCGGTTTGGCCTAAAATCTGGCTTGTGGACTTCGTTCGCTTGATCAATAACCTGATCTGCGCGCTGGGCAGTTTGACTGTGGCGCTGGCGATGCTGGTCCTGCTGTGGTTGCCCAGCCGGCCGTTCGTGCGTTTGCAGATCAACCTGACGGCCGATAGCCAGCCGGTCGCCCTGAACATCAGCGGCTACGAAGCGCTGATGATGGCGAACGGACTGATGGTCATCCCGGCCAAGGCCGGCGCGCTCCTGAGCGAGCTACAAAGCCAGCCTAACGGCGCGTTGTTCGCCAAACCCTATGAGTTGAGCGAACGCCAACAGGGCTACCTGCGCGATGTGGCCGACGGCACAAGCGGCCTATTCACCCCGCTGGTCGCCTTTCAGATAGCCTTCTTTGTGCTGCCGGCGCTCACACTGTTGATGGCCTGGATCGTGGCGACCACGCGCGGTTACTTTGGCGAGCAACTGTTCAGGGGGATATTGCTCATCGCGCTCGCCGCCGCTGCGGTTCTGGTGATGACCGGCGGGACGCTTTATCTAAGTGAACGACTAAACGCGGTGATCGCTGCTTCGCTTGCCCAGAATCAGGCCGGCTTTCCGGGGCTTGGCATGCCAGTCAACGACGCGCTACCAGAGCTACGGGTGGGGTTGCTCAACCTCATTGACACGCGCACGCCCATCATCGCCGCAGGCGTGGCGCTGATCGGGGCGGTGGTTGCGATGCTGGGCGGGGCGCTCAGCGCGCGCAAGCCGGGACTGAGCGCCCACCAACTGGCGCAGATCACCATGCTTCAAGCGCAGCTCACGGCCAACGGCGCTCCGATTACCCCGACTCCCACGGGCCTCTCCTCTGGCCCAGTGCAACCCACGCTCAGGCTCGGCCAATCGTCGCCCCCGCCGGCAACGCAGGCGTCCTCTCCCTCAACGGCGGCGTCGCCGACCTATACGCCGCCTCTACCGCCTCCGCCGGCCCCTGCGCGTCGGCGGGTGTGCCCAGCGTGTGGCCAGCCGACCTTTGGAGCGGAGAAGTTCTGCCGCAGTTGTGGCGCACGCCTCCCTCCACCCTAGCAGCCTCACTTTTGAGGATGGGCAAAGCAAACGCGCCGTGGTCGTGCACGGCGCGTTTTTGTAATCAAGAACGGCCCTGGCGTCGCTATTGTTCCGCAGCGGGTTCGCTGCTCGTCGCGGTCGTCTCTTCGTCCACGATCTCGGCGATGGCGCGCTTGCTGCGTCGGCGACGCGCTTTCTCGGCTTTGTCCACCCGTTCGGCGACCTTGCGCTCCAGGCGTTTCTGGAAGCGATCCACCTGCCCCTCGGTGTCAATGATGCGCTGCTCACCGGTGTAGAAGGGGTGGGTGCCGCTCCACACTTCCAGATGTAGCTCTGGCTTGGTGGAGCCAACCGTGCCGACGAATTCACCGCCGACGTACACGCGCGCTTGCTCGTAATACTTGGGGTGAATGTCCTTCTTCATCCTGCCGACTCCTGTGTGGTTACAAGAGGCAATGGGCGGACGCTGACGCGCTTGCTGCCGTTGGGCAGGGTATCGAAGACGACCACGCCATTTGCGGTGGCGAACAGCGTGTAGTCTTTGCCGACGCCGACGTTCGCGCCGGGCTTGAAGCGGGTGCCGCGCTGGCGCACCAGGATATTGCCAGCCAAGACAAGCTGTCCGCCAAAACGCTTGACGCCGAGGCGCTTGGATTGGCTGTCGCGCCCATTGGTTGTGGAACTGCCGCCTTTCTTATGTGCCATCTCAAACCTCGCTTATCCGACGATCTTGAGCTTGGTATAGGTCTGCCGGTGACCGATCTTCTTGCGATAGCGCTTCTTTGGCTTGTACTTGAACACGATCAGCTTATCGCCCTTCTCGTTATTCACGACTTCGGCTGCTATCTCGCGGCCAGCGACGAAGGGCTTACCCACGAAGATTCCTTCGTCGTCGGATACCAGCAGGGCCGGCAACTTGATTTGGCTGCCGGCAGCCGCATCCAGTTTCTCAACATAGATTTCATCGCCGGGCGAGACGCGATACTGTCGCCCGCCTACTTCAACGACTGCGTACATGGTTACCCTCTCATAGATTCCGTCAGCGGCGCACTCACGCGAGGGAACAGCGCGCGACCGGATTGCTTCGATGGCCTCTCTTCAAGGCCGGCTCGTTAGCCCTCGAATTATATTCGAGCGGTTTTCTGTGTCAAATGCGGGGGAGTGGTCCAGTTCGGAATGAGATGCCTAACGTTATTGGCGCACCAGGGTCACCAGTATCCTGCCCTACCCTGTCATTCTAGCGCCAGCGAAGAATCTAGGCGCGCGCGAATCGCTGCGGGGATCACCAAGACTGCGCAGATCCACGGGGCTGGTTGGACAAGGCGTTTAGATGCTTCGCTTCGCGAAGCATGACAGGCTGGCGCAGCGAGTGATTCGTGAACGGGCACGTGTAAATCCGAACTGACGTTGATCAAACATCTTTCCTATTGGGCCACTCCCACGTAGAGAGTGTGCCACTTGAAGGTGATGCAGGAAACACGCACCGCAGAGGACGCAGAAGTTATTTCTCTGCGCCTCGGCGGTTTAATCTCGGTGAGCCAAGTCACCCCAAAGTTGAGCACTCCCCTGCATCCATCGCTCATCAAAACTGGGTTACAATGCAGGCCGTGATGTCCCTCACGGGACAACACCCGACAACGCTATCCTTTTAGTGGAGGTGATGTCGCAATGAGTAGTACGCAACGTTGCGCCGTGGCATCACCTCTAGCAAATCGCTAGAAGGCCACGGCGCACGCCACAGCCCCTCGCAAGGACGCGAGGGGCTGTGGCGCTTTTCCGACTAGCGTTTCTTGAGCAATGTCTGCCTGGCCGCTGCCGCTGCGCCGCGCCATCTCTCCACATCCTTGACATGCGTGCGCTTGGGTGTTCGATGCTCACTGGGCAGCAGCTTGACCAACTGCTCCAGATCGGCGAACGCAAATTTGCGCGGGCTATACGCCAGGCTTTCAGCGAGCTGGGCCATGGATAGCGCCCAGGCCATCTCGCGCCGCAAGGCGTCGGCCTTGCTGTGGTAGGCGCGCTTGTCCCAGGCTTGTGCGCTCTTCTCCGCGTCCTCATACACCTGCCGCAAGGTCACGGCCAGCACCGCACACATGTCTTTGCACAGCCCATCGTCATCCAGGTGCTCGAACAAATGCTCGCGCACGATCTCGGCGACCATGTTCAGATTCTGATTGCGCTCCTTGACAGACATAACGATACACTCACTCTACTTATGAATACGCAACATGCGATACGCACTACGGAATACGGAATACGCAATACGGAATACGTATTCCGTATTCCGTATTGCGTATTGCGTATTGCGTGGTGCGGTGTATGTGTCATTGATGCTGGAGTGCTGGGATGAGCAAGCGCGCGATGTTGAGGTAAATCACGATGCCGGTGGCATCCACGAGCGTGGTGATCAGCGGCGCGGAGACAACAGCCGGGTCAATTCTAAATCGCTGGGCAAGCATTGGGATCAACGAGCCGATCAGATTGGACCAGGTGCAGATGACCAGCAACGAAAGCCCGACCACTAAGGACAAGTAGAAGCCACTGCCCCAAAGTTCGGCGCGCAGGAAGGCAATTGCTCCCAAGCTGGCGCCCAACAGCAAACCGGTAACCAGCTCGCGTCCAAGCACACGAAGGGTGTCGTTCGGCCTGATCTCGCGCAGCACCAGCCCGCGAATGATCATGGAGACAGTTTGTGAACCGGTGTTGCCGCCAGCGTCAATCAGGAGGGGAATAAAGAACGTCAACGCGACGACCGTGGCCAGCTCCTCCTCAAAAGCGCGCAGCGCGCTGCCGGTGAGCGTCTCGGCCAGCAACAGCAGCACCAGCCAGCCAATGCGCGAGCGCACGACCTGCAAGATCGAGGTCTTGAAGTACGGCTGCCTGCCAACGCCCGGTTCAACTGCGCCGAGCCGGTATACGTCCTCGGTCGTCTCTTCCTCGATCACATCCACCACGTCATCCACCGTGATGATGCCCAGCAGCCGGTTCTGGGCGTCCACGACCGGGAGCGCCAAGAGATCGTATTTCTTCATCAGGTTAGCGACTTCCTCTTGGTCGGTGCCGGCGGGCACGCTGATCACGTCGGGATCCATGATCTCGCCAATTAAGCGCGTCGGCGACGCAACCAGTAACTGGCGCAGCGAGACCACGCCCACCAGGCGGCGCTCGCGATCCACAACGAAGAGATAGTAAGGCATCTCGTCATCTGGATTCCATTCGCGCAATGCATCAATTGCTTCTTGAGCAGTCATTCCTGGCCGCAGCGTGAGGAAGCTGGTAGTCATCAGCCCGCCGGCGCTCTCGTCGGGGTGGATGAGCAGCGGGCGCACGTCGTCGGCCTCTTCCATGTTGGCCAGAACGCGCTGCTGGCGCTCCTCAGGCAGCTCGCCGATCATGTCGGCGGCGTCATCCGGCTCCATCTCATCGAGGATGCGCGAGAGCGTTCGGTCGTCCACGCGCTCGGCGATGCTGGCCTGCCCCTCGATATCGAGTTCTGCGACGATCTCGGCGGCTGTCTCTGGGTGTAAGCGCGGCAACAGCTCGGCCTGGTCTTCGACATCTAGTTCGTCGAAGACTTCAACCTGCTCATCCTGCCGCAGTTGCTCGAGGATAGTAATCGCGTCTTGGACGCTGTTTCGGTCGAGCGCTTCGCGCACTCGCCTGAGAGCGGAGTCAATCTTGTCACGGGTCAACTCGGCCATGGCTCACCTCCAGTTGATGCAGGGCTGAGCCTGGCCGATGCGCGCCTACGCGCTGTGTGCTCGTCACGCTCTGCCAAGCACAGCCCAGCGTCTATGTGTCGTGCGAATTGCTAACGAGCTATCTGCATTCATTGCGCAGGCAAAAGACGGAGGACAACACCCGCGTGTTCTGGAATAGCCACGCCGCGCAGGCGACCATCGAAGGCCAGATATTCGGCGGGTCGGCCCAACACAACATCAGCACGCGCATGCTGCGTCAGCATATCGCGCACCTCAATTTCCACCGTCGTAGCCGGTCCGCAGTTTAGCACAACTATCAGCTTCTCCTCTCCCCAGCTCCGCAGGTAGGCCACGACGTTGCCGGCAGCGGACAATACCTGGAACTCGCCGTCGCGCAGCGCGCGATAGCGCTTGCGCAACGCGATGCACTGCTTAAAGTAATCGCGCAGATCGTGATTCCAGCTCGATTCATCCCAGTTGAAGGCGCGCCGGCAATCTGGGTCTTTGCCACCGACCATGCCTACTTCATCGCCATAGTAGATTGATGGCGCGCCGGGAAAGGTCATCTGACACAAGGTGACTAACTTGAGCGCGCTTACGTCCTGACCAGCGATCGAAAGAAACCGCGCCGTGTCATGGCTGTCCAGCAGGTTCATCTGAACATCGCGCACGCTGCGGTCGTACATGCTCACCAGCTCCTGAAGCGCTCGGGCGAAGGCCGGCCCGTCTAAGACAGGCACGGGCGCATAGCCTACGCCGGAGACCAGATGGGCATCCATCTTCGCGCCGGCAAAAAAGCCGATGCAAGCTTTGGTGAACAGGTAGTTCATCACGGCGTCGAATTGATCACCCTGCAGCCAGCGGTGGGCCGGATGCCAGATCTCGCCGACCAGGTAAGCGTCCGGGTTGACCGCTTTGACTCGCCGGCGGAACTCGCGCCAGAACTCATCGTCATCTATCTCGCCTGGCACGTCCAGCCGCCACCCATCTGCGCCGAAGCGAATCCAGTGCTCGGCCACGCCGAAGATGAACTCGCGCACAGCCGGCGTGGACGTGTTGAGCTTGGGCAGGGCGGGGATGCCCCACCACGCCTCGTAGTTCACCGGCTTGCCTTCGTAGGCATGTAGAGGAAAGCCTTTGATGTAGAACCAGTCCAAATATGGGGAAGCGGCGCCGTTCTCCAGCGCGTGGTTAAATTGATAAAAGCCACGGCTGGCGTGATTGAACACGCCGTCAATAATGATTCGTATGTCGCGGCGATGTGCCTCATCCAGCAAGGTGCGAAAGGCCGCGTCACCCCCTAGGATCGGATCCACCCGGTAGTAGTCGTGCGTATGGTAGCGGTGGTTGGCCGTGGATTGAAAGATCGGGCACAAGTAGATGGCGTTGATGCCGAGGTCTTGAAGGTAGTCCAGACGTTCAACGATCCCTAAAAGGTCGCCACCCTTAAAGCCATAGTGCGTCGGCGGATCCTCCCATCGTTCCAGGTTGCTGGGCTTTGGGACGCGCGCGCTTTTGGCAAAACGGTCGGGGAAGATCTGATAGAAGATGGCGTGGCGAACCCATTGCGGTGTCTCGATCATGGCAGCTCCTTAACCTGCCCGTAGGATGCTGAAGAAGAGCGCGCTCGTTGCCGCGCCAAAGAGCGAAGCCAGAAAATTCACCCAGTCGTTGTTGAGCCAGGGCCAGCCGCGGATCAGTCGGTTGGGCGTGCCGTCGCGCTCAAAAGCTTTCTCGGTCTCCTTTCCTCGCTGATCGCTGTAGTACATGGCCTGCACGGTAGCGCCGAGCAGGCTATCGAACAGCGCGCCGGCCAGCCCAGCCACTGTCGCGCCCACCATCACTGCCCAGGCCGCGTTCGGCGCGCTGTGCCCGCCGCTGAGGGCCTGTTCGATGAAGATAAACACGACGTAGCCGATGGCGATGAAGGCAGCGCCCCCCAACGCTGCGCCACTGCCGAGCGGTGTAACGCCGCCGCTGGTGCCTGGGGAGACGCGCTGGCTCAGGCGCGTGATCAAGCGAGGCGATGTCGTGCTAAGCACACCCAGTTCAGTGGCCCAGGTATCGGCGTTGGCAGTGGCCAGCGCGCCCACCATCGCCGCATACAGCGCACCAGAAAGCGCAGGCTGATCCTGGGTTAGCCAGCCCAGCACAGCCAGGCCGGCAGCTGCGCCGCCATTGGCCAACGCCTGACCCAAGTCGCGCTGACCACCCTTGTCGAATTGCTCGGCGGCAAGTCGTTTGAGGGCGCTATTGACTTTGTAGCGGCTGAGCGCGGATGACGAGACAAAGAAGGCGATCAACAACAGGCCGGCCGTCAGCCCGCCGAACCCAAAGATCAGCGTGCCGGTGAGGATCGCGCCCAGCACGCCGCTGCGCGAGAGTGATCTGCGCCGGTAGGCCAGCCACCCGATCAGCGCGCTGGTGATCAAGCCAACGGCCAGCCGCGCAACGGGCAGGGTAAAAGGGAAGACAAGCCCCATCCGCGGGAATTGTAGAACGCCTCGCGCTGCACAACACCCTCTATGATCCCCCACAGGCAGGGGATGCCCGCCCCTCTGTCTCGCCGAGCGCAAGCGAGGCGTCTGAACAGCCAGAATCACGGCTGCCTGTTTGCTGCTCGCGCGTGCGGCGCTCGGCTTGTTCGTGCCGCCACTTGGCGATCGCTGCGTGGTTGCCGCTCAGCAGCACCTCGGGCACGCGCCAACCGCGAAACTCCGCCGGCCGCGTGTAGTGCGGATACTCCAAAAGCCCGCTGGCGTGCGAATCCTCTTCCGGCACGCCGGGCGGGAGCACCCCAGGCACCAGGCGCGACACCGCATCAATGATGACCATCGCTGGCAGCTCGCCGCCGGTGAGCACATAGTCGCCGATGCTGATCGCGTCGGTGCAGAGGTGCTCGCGCACCCGCTCATCCACGCCCTCGTAGTGGCCGCAGATCAGCGCCAGCCGCGCATGCTGGGCCAGCGCCTTGGCGATGGCCTGGTTGAATCTGCGCCCGCTGGGACTCATCAGGATGACCGGCGTCGTGGCGAGCGCGTTGCCCAGGACGGACTCGACCGCGGCGAAGATCGGCTCCGGCTTCATCACCATGCCCCCGCCGCCGCCATAGGCCATGTCGTCGGTGATCTTGTGCTTGCCTTCGGCGTAATCGCGGATGTTGTGGATGTGCACCTCGACTAAACCGGCATCCCTGGCGCGCTTGACGATGCTGTGATCGAAGGGGCCGGCAAACATCGCTGGGAAGAGGGTGAACACATCGAAGCGCATTGCCCGACGCTCACTTCTTCGGCTTGTTCGCCTGTCCTTTGGGCCGGCTGGCAGCCTGCTCCATGCGGGCCAGCCTGTCCAGATAATCCAGCGGGTGGCTGATGGCGGCTGGGATGATGCGAATCTCTACACCGGGGGCAACCTCGATGCGCGCCAGGTCCTCGTCGCGATTTAAGTAGGTGAGCTTGCCGATGATGCCGCCCACAGTGACGATTTGCTCACCGAGCTTGAGTTCTTCTAAGATGCGCTCCTGCGTTTTGCGCGCGCGATTCTGTGGCACAACGACGACCACCCAGACCAGGAAGAAGACGAATGCGATAGTAATCGTTAAAACGACAACCGCGAGGGTTAAATCCATACGCGGGATTATAGTGATTGATCTGAGTGGGGGGTGCGTTCACGGGCGGGGCAACGATGCTGCTCCCCAAGAAGCGCTGCGGAGTGGCACAGGCGACCGTGTCGTTCTGAGCACCGGCGCAGCGAACCAAGTTGCCACGGGGTGGCCTAGGCAACGGGCCGGCAGATGCCGCTCAGCATAACAGCCCCCTTTCTTTCCCTTAGCATTACCCATAAGTGCTTGGGGGATTGCCGAGCGTGCTGCACATCAATTGCCAGGCTGCCGCAGCGCAGCAGAGGCGGTTCGCGAATCGCCCCCGCGCGCCGGACTGAAGCGCTGCGGGGGCGCTGAGGCAGGAGGTCGGGTGACTTCGCGGTGTTTTAGTTGGGCGTGCGCTTAGATGCTTCGCTCGGCATGACACGCCAAACGGTCGCCCCTATTCGTGAACGCACCCTAAATGCGAAGGTGTTACAAGAAACATGCACTGCCGAGGACGCAAAGGTTATTTCTTTGCGCCTCGGCGGTTTAAACGTCGGTGAGCCAAGTCACCCAAAGCATGCGATGGCTAAACATCAGGCAAATAGTGCTTAAACAACACTTAACTTTCCTCTGGTCTCATCCTGAGAGAAACTGAAGCTCAGAGGATCGCAATGCAAGAGGCGCTTGCCACGTCACCTGTCAGGACGTCTAACGCGGAAGAGAGGGATAAGGACATCGTTCTTCGGACGCGCAATCTGTACATTTACTACGGCCGCTTTAAGGCGGTGCACGAGGTCAACATGGACATTAAGCGCAACCGGATCACCGCCCTCATTGGTCCTTCGGGGTGTGGCAAGAGCACGCTGTTGCGGGCGTTCAACCGGATGAATGACCTCATCCCAGAAGCCCGCGCCGAGGGCGTGGTCGAGTTCCACGGGTTCAACTTATACGACAAGAAGATAGACGCTGTGGATGTGCGTCGGCGGATCGGCATGGTCTTCCAGAAGCCGAATCCCTTCCCCAAGACCATCTACGAGAACGTGCTCTACGGCGTGCGACTGACGCGCCGGCTGAGCAAGGGCGAAGCAGACGAGATTGTGGAGCGCAGCCTGCGCGCCGCCGCGCTGTGGGACGAGGTAAAGGATAAGCTGAACAAACCCGGCACAGCGCTCTCCGGCGGCCAACAACAGCGCTTGTGCATCGCGCGCGCGATCGCCGTCCAACCAGAGGTGATCCTTATGGACGAGCCGTGCTCGGCGCTCGACCCGATCGCCACGCTCAAGATCGAGGAGCTGATGCGCGATCTGGCGAAGGACTACACGATCGTCATCGTCACCCACAACATGCAGCAGGCCGCGCGCGTCAGCCACTACACGGCGATGATGATGATGCGCGAAGACCGCGCCGGCGAGGTGATCGAGTTCGACGAGACCGACGTGATCTTCACCAAGCCGAAGGACAAGCGGACGGAGGACTACGTCAGCGGCCGCTTCGGCTAAACCTTAATGCCCGCTTTAAAAGCGCTTAACAAGGCGGTCTTAAGCTGAGCTCGTAAATCCTATTTCTTAGAGGAGACACGTATGAACACGAAGACTGCTTTCAGAAGGACACTTCCCGCCATCGGGATGGC
>DAOTYZ010000168.1:0-4550 GCA_034434555.1 Candidatus Roseilinea sp. | reverse complement strand
CAGGCGCACGAGACAGCGAGGACGCGCGGTTCAGCAATGACGGTCACTACGCAGCCGGTTCGCATCTCTCTGCTGGGCGAGGTTCGATTAGAGGTAGATAACCGTATCGTTCCCCTGCCCCAGCGAGAAGGGCTGCTGCGCCTGTTCGTGCGGCTGGTGCTCGCGCGGGGACAGCCACAGCGCCGCAGGGCGCTGGCCTTCTCGCTCTGGCCCGACGTGCCCGAAGCCGACGCGCTGGCCAACCTGCGCCGGCATCTTCACCTGCTGCGCAGCGCGCTCCCACCAACCGCCCGATCCTTCCTCACCATCTCACCCCAGGCCGTCACGTGGGCGGACTCGCTTACCTATTGGCTGGACGTGCGCGCCTTCACCGGCGACAGCGACCACGTGGATGAGCTGGAGGCCATCGTCGGCCTCTACGGCGGCGACCTGGCCGCGGGGATATACACCGATGAGGTCATCATGGCCCAGCGCGAGGCGCTGCGCAGCCGCTATCTGGCGCTGCTCAAGAAGCTGGTTCAGCTCTGCCAGGCGCAAGGGCAGCCTAAGCGTGGGCTGCACTGGGCGCGCCGGCTGACCGAGCAAGACCCCTGGGACGAAGAGGCAGTGCGCCTGCAGATGACGCTGGAAGCATCGCTGGGCGATCGCACCGCCGCGATCAAAACCTATCAACGGCTGGCGGACTCGCTGGCCCGCGAGCTGCGGGCGCAGCCGATGCCCGAGACGATGGCGCTTTACAGCGCCATCCTGAACCGCCGCCCATTACAACCAGCGCCCGCGCCCGCCGATTTACACTTCGTCGGCCGCGCGCGCGAGCTGGCCCAACTGAGCGCCTGGCTGGCCGACTTGCAGGACGGCCACGGCAGGATCGCGTTCATCATCGGCGAGGCCGGCGTGGGCAAGACCACGCTGCTGCGCGAGGCGCTGCGGCGCTTTATGGCTGCTGCCGGCGAATCAGCACCGCGCCTGTTCTGGGGACATTGCCCGCCGCCGGCGCGCAGCGCGCTGCCGCTGGCCTATGCGCCTTGGCGCCAAGTGTTCACCATCGCCGCGCCCCTGCTCGCCCGCAGCACAGACCTGTGGCTCAGCCGGCTGCTGCCACTCCTCCCCGACCTCCGCGCGTTGTGTCCGGGGCTGCTGCCCCCTGCTGAGCCAGACGCCGCGGGGCTTCACGCTGCTATCCGCCAGGCGCTGATCTATTTGACCATTGACCGGCCGCTGATCTTGGCACTTGAAGACGTCCACTGGGCCGATGCCGAGTCGTTGGCCGTGCTGGCCGAGTTGGTTGAGGTCTTTCAGAACGCGCCGTTGCTGATCCTGGCCACCCAACGCGCTGGCGAAGCGCCGGCTGCCCTACAGGACTTGCGGTGCGAGCTTCACCGCCGCCGCTGTGGAGAGGAGATGCTGCTGTCGGCCTTCAGCGAAGAAGAGACGTGCCTCTACATTGAGAAAGCACTTGAGGACCGCGCGCTCAGCCCGGCGCTCTGCGCCGAGATCGGCCATTACGCGCGCGGGCTGCCCCTGCTGCTGCGCGAGGCGACCGAGAGCCTGAAAGACGCCCATCAGGGCGCGCCGGCGACCTTGCGCGAGGCGATCGCGCTGCGCCTGAACCGCCTGAGCGGTCAGGCGCGCGCGGCGCTGGAAGCCGCAGCGGTGTTGGGCTTCTCCTTCTCCGCTCAGACCCTGGAGGCCATGTTGGGCTGGCCGCAGGCGGATGTCGTCGCCGCGATGGATGACCTGCGAGTGCGGAGATTGATCGCGATGGCGCCGCCGCCAGCGCTGGACGACTACACCTTCTCGCATCAGCTTATCCATCAGGTCGTCCTCGATCTGTTGCCCGCCGAGCGGACAATGCACCTGCACGCGCGCGCCGCGCACGCGCTGGAGCAGGCCGGCGACGACCGACCGGAGCGAGCACCAGCCATCGCTGCGCACTACGAAGCTGCGCAGCGTCCCCTTCCCGCCGCGCGCTTCTGGTTAAGCCATGCACAGGCGCTGATCGAGCTGGGCAGCTTTGCCCAGGCCGATAAAGCGATCAGGCGCGCGCTGGCGTTGACGGAAAGCGCAGAGGATGAGCCGCAGCGCTGCGCGCTGCGAGGCCAAGCGCTCATCCAGCAGGGCTTGATCGCCCATTATCGCGGTCAGACGCGCGAGGCGCTGGCCCAATTGGACGCAGCGCTGACCGCCTGCCGCGAATTTCCCCCGCTCTACGTCGAAGCCCTGACCAGAAAGGCACATGTCCTGTTTATCTGCGATCGCTATGCGGAGGCGCACCAGGCCGCCAGCCAGTCGCTGGCGATTGCGCAGGTATTGGGCGACCAACAGGCCACGGCAAACGCCCTGAACATCCGCGGGGTTGTCGGCCTGCTGATGGGCTACGTAGACGTCGCCATCAGGGACCTGCGCGCGTCGCTGGCTGCCGAGACGGGGCCGGCGTCGCCCCGCACCGCCCACAGCTTGAACTATCTGGGCACCGCGCTGGTCTTCGTCCAGGACTACCCCCAGGCGCAACAGGCGCTCGCGCAAGCAGCCGCCCTCGCCCGGCAGGGCGGCATCCGCCGGCTGGAGGGCGCTGCGCTGACCATGCTGGGTCAGATCGCGCTCAACCAGGGCCGTTACAGCGAAGCCATTCGCCTTTACTCCGAGGCCATCCAAGCCTCCGAGGCGATCCATCTGCCGGGGCTATGGAGCAAGCTGGCCGGCCGCGGCCTGGCGCTGTTGCGCATGGGTCGCCTGGCCGAGGCACGCGGCGACTTCGCGCGCGGCCTGGAGATCGCCCGGCAGATCGAGAGCATCTATGCCGACCTGCTGATGCGCACCTACCTGGCGCTGGCCGACCTGGCCGCGGGGCGCGCGCCGCGGGATTCGCTCGCCCATCTGGAGGCCGAAGCCAGCGCGCATGGCATCCACGCCGTCGCGCTGACCGCCGGCCTGGGCCGCGCCAGCCTAGGTCGGCTGTTGGGGGCGCACGAGATGGCGCTGGCCGCCTGCCAACGCGCCCTTCACGCTGCCGAAGCCAGCGGCGTGCCGCAGTTCGCCCAGCATGCTGAGTTGGAGGCAGCGTTAATCCAGGCGATGACCGGCGCGCTCGACCCAGCCAGGCTCGAAGCGCTGACCCAGGCCGCGCATGCCGCCGGCGAGCTGCCCCAACAGGCACGGGCTGCGTTGGCGTTGTCGCTTCACCTGGAGCAGCGCAGCGACCTCACCGGCGCGCTGGATGCTGCCCAGCGCGCCCTGGCCCTGGCGCGGGCCTGCCCCGACCTCCCCCTGCTCGGCGAGTGCCTAATCGCCCTGCGGCGCCTGCATGAGGCGCTGGGGCGAGCGAGCGATGCCGAGACCTGCCGTGCCGAGCTATGCGACCTGGCCAGGCAAGCGTATGCCCCGCTCGCCCTGGCGCTCGCCCCCGACCCGACGCTGCGCCGGCTGTTGTGGACAGCAATCTAAAGCGCCATACGCCCCTCGCTGAGGCGGATGAACCGGCGTGAGGACGATAGTGACAAGCAAAGGCGGCTGGGTACGCTCATAGACAAGGGCAGAACGCTGGGTGGGCGACGGCACTGCCGTCGCCTACCTCTACAGTAGTTAAGGGCGTGAACACCCCTGCTTGGGGACGCCTGTGGGACGCTTCGTCGTTATAACGCGATGCAGTATGTCACGCAACTTACCCTCTCTATCCCCGACCAGCCGACGCAAGCGCGCGCCCACACCTGCCAGGCTACACCGAACCTACGGGGGCAAAGCATGAAGCGGAAGCGCTGTGCACAGGTCTACATCCTGCGCATCTGGCGCGAGCCGAGCGACCTAGCGCCGCCCGGCGAGTGGCGCGGGACGCTGCGCTCGGCAGACGGTCGCCGCGAGTGGCACTTCCGCTCGGCCCAAGAGCTATGGGGCTTGCTCGTCGAGGAGTCTTCGTCGTCTGCGGGCAAGCAGGACGCCACCGGCTGCGGATGACCACGATGTAGCTTAACGTGAGTTCGGATTTACACAGGAGTGTTTCGTTATATCAGTCTGTCATGCCAACGCGAAGCATCCAAAATCCCGCCCGACCGAAGCCCCGCGAAGTCACTCATATCACCCCTAATTCTCCCGCGCGCGGGGAAGCCCCCTTCTGATTCCCCCGCGTGCGGGGGAAGCCCCCTTCTGATTCCCCCGCGTGCGGGGGAAAGAAAGGGGGCTGTCATGCTGAGCGCAGCGAAGCATCTGAACCTGCCTCAGCGACCCCGCAGCGCTTCAGTCCGGCGCGCAGGGGCAGTTCGCGAACCGCCTCTGCTGCGCTGCGGTAGCCTGGCAATTGATGCATAGCATGCTCGCCAATCCCCCAAGCACTTCTTATGGGTAATGCTAAGGTTTACGGGGAGGGCTGGGGAAGGGGCTGGCCGAGAAGCTGCTCAACATCACTCACACCAGCTTAGTTGCTGTTTCCCAGGAAGGGGTGTGTTAAAGTTGTCGTCCGGACGACCATGCGCGTGCTGATCACTGGCATGTCGGGGTTTGCCGGCCGCCACCTCACCGACTTGCTGCTCGCTGCGACCCATTGGACCCTCATCGGC
>DAOTYZ010000167.1:0-8256 GCA_034434555.1 Candidatus Roseilinea sp. | reverse complement strand
AGCGAGCTGAACGATCCGCTCGATCAGCGCCAGCGCTTCCTGGACGAAGCGATCAACGCCGACGCCGAGGAGGCCAATCCGGTGGACGAGGATTACGTGCGCGCGCTGATGTATGGCATGCCGGCAACAGGCGGATTTGGCTTGGGGATTGACCGGCTGGTCATGATGTTCACCAACCGCGACTCGATCCGCGAGGTGCTGCTCTTCCCGATGCTGCGGCGGGAAGAGGGGATCAAGGCCTCTCCCTAATCTTCATCCATTGCCAGGCCCAGCGCAACACCGCGCGCGGCACAAGGGCTTGGGCGAGGACGAGCGCACGGTTGTGCACCCCCGGCACGCACACGACCTGGCGCCCCAGCGCGTTCAGCGACGCCTCTGCGACTTGATCAGCCGTTTGCCAGACGAACTTCGGCAGCCGCTCGCGCCGAAAGCCGCTGGCGCGATATGCCTCTGTGTCGTGAAACTCTGAGTAGGTGAACCCCGGGCACAGAGCCTGGACGTACACGCCGCTGCCGTCCAGCTCTGCCTGGAGCGACTCGGAGAAGTTCACGAGAAAGCGCTTGCTGGCGCTATAGGTGGCGTTGCCCGGCAGCGGGTACCAGCCGGCGATCGAGGCGACGTTGATGATGCCCCCGCGCCCGCGGCGCAACATGCCGGGCAAAGCCGCCTTGATTAACTGTAGCGTGGCCACGATATGAACGTTCAGCATGTCCATCTGCCCCTTCAATGGCAGGTCCGCATAGCGGCCGACCGTGCCGAAGCCGGCGTTGTTGATCAGCAGGTCAAGCTGCCCGCGCTCGCTTAAATCCGCAGCGATGCCGGCGACGTGTGCGATGTCGGCTGGGATGGCCAGGTCGGCGACCACCACTTGGCTGGTGACGTGGTGTAGCTCGTCCGCCAGCGCTTCCAGCCGCGCCCGTCGCCGCGCCACCAACACCAGGTCATAGCCATAGTGGGCCAGCCGGCGGGCGAACGCTGCGCCGATCCCCGATGATGCGCCGGTGATCAGGGCAACGCCGCGACGTTCGCGGTGGCCAACCCGGTATAGGAATCGTGATGCGCGGCGTTGAGCCAGTTCCGGCCACGTCAACCACCAAGCCAGCGCTGCGCCGGTAGCAGCCAGCATCAATCGTGCAAAGCGGTTCATCTTAAGCATCATACTGCGCGCCCGTGACGCGCGGGGTTGGCGCGCATGGCAAGGGATGACCGCCGTAAGTGGTGGGTGACGGCACTGCCGTCGCCCATCTAGGGTTCTGCCCCTCGCCACGAACGCACCTCCGGCGCGGGTGCGTTCACCAATAGCTAGAAGCGCGGCGCTCTATGTGGAAACCTTCCCCCGCGTGCGGGGGAATAAGAAGGGGGCATTGCCCCTCGCCACGAACGCACCTCCGGCGCAGGCTGGCCTATAATGCGCGCCGGCTATGAACATTTTTCTCGGTATCGCGCAGATTTTGCTCGGCGTCGCGCTCATCGCGGTCATGCTCCTCCAATCCAAAGGCGAAGAGCTGGGCGGCGTGTTCGGCGGTGCGCAGGGCATCTATCAGACCCGGCGTGGGTTTGACCGCGTCCTCTTTAACATCACGATCTTCATCGCCATTGCCTTCTTCGTGCTCGCTATCGTCAATGTGATCTTCTTCTCCGCCAGCCGCTAGCCGTGCGCCAACCGCGCGCAGCGTGCATCAGGACATGCGGACGATACGGCTCACCCTGTTCTTTATCGTCCTCGGCGTCGCAGGTCTGGCTTTTCTCGGTTATCAATTCATTGTCTCTCGCAGCGCCGTCTTAGTCACCGGCGAAGGAGGGACGTACTTTGAAGGCGTCGTCGGCGCTCCGGAGAAAATCAATCCGCTGCTTTGCCCGCTGAACGAGGCTGAGCGCGATGTGTGTGCCCTGGTCTTTCGCGGTTTGACCAGGCTGAACGAAGCCGGCGAAGTGGTGCCCGATCTGGCCGAGAGCTGGACCATCTCAGGCGATGGCATTACTTATACCTTTAGGCTTCGCCCGAATGAACGCTGGGAGGACGGCTACCCCGTCACCGCAGATGACGTGATCTTCACGGTGGGCCTCATGAGGGACCCGGCTTTCCCGGGCCGTCGGGATTACAGCGAACTCTGGCAGCGCATTGAGCTGGTCAAGCTAGACGATAGAACGGTGCAGTTTGGGCTGCCACAGCCCTTTGCGCCGTTCTTGGACTACACAACAGTAGGGTTGCTGCCTGCACATGTCCTGTCGAACACACTGGCGAATGCTTTGGAAGAGGTCGCTTTCAATCGTCAGCCGATAGGGAACGGCCCCTGGCGCGTTGCTGACTTGAGCACGACCGGCGCGCGCATATCGTCTATCGCGCTAGAGCCTTCATCCATCTACAGCGGTCCACGGCCTCAACTGCGCAGGTTGGTGCTGCGTTACTACCCGAGCTGGCAGAGCGTGCTGAGGGCGTTTGAGAACGGCGATATAGATGGCATGGCCAGCTTTGCCGCGCCTGAACCAATTGCGGGAGAGGCGTTTGCCAATGCCATCCTCTACAGCATGCCGAGCGCGCGCTTCGTTGCCCTGATGTTCAATTTACGCCGCGATAGCGGCGCGTTTTCGCTGACCGAACTGCCCGTGCGTCGTGCGCTGATGCTGGCGCTAGATCGCGAGGCGATCATCCGCGAGGCGCTCCGCGGTCGCGCAGTCTTGGCCAACACGCCGTTTATCCCAGGCACCTGGGCCTACCATCCAAGCGTGCGTTCATACCGCCGCGATCTGGAGCAGGCCAAGGAGTTATTGCGCGAGGCCGGCTACGAACTTGCTACGGTCGCGCCCGCCAACGTGGAGGTCTGGCAGAAGGATGGCGAGCCGGTCGCGTTCACTTTGCTCACCCCGGAAGGAGGCATTGCGCTGCGCGTCGCGGAGATGGTAGCCAGACAGTGGCGCGAGCTGGGCGTTCAGGTGACGGTGATCCCGGTGCGGAACATGGTGGCCAATTTTCTGGCCACGCACCAGTTTCAGGTAGCGCTGGTTGAGACGCTCCTCGATGGTGATCCTGACCCTTTTCCCCTCTGGCATCGCAGCCAAGCCATCAACGGTCAGAACTACGCCGGCTGGGACAACGCCGAAGCGAGCGAGTGGCTGGAGCAGGCGCGCCAGACGACCGATCGGGCAAGGCGTCTCGAACTCTATCGCCGCTTCCAGGAGAAGTTCGCCGAGGAGCTGCCCGCCCTCATGCTCTACTATCCGGTCTACGACTACGTCATCTCCTCGCGCGTGCGCAATGTGCAGGTTGCCCCCATCGTCCACCCCAGCGATCGGTTTCGCAATCTGCAGGAGTGGCTGGTTGACCTTCGGCGTGTGCCGGGGAGCTAGCGCCGCGCCGCGCATCCTTGCTTAGCGCGGGCGTTTATCCCCAGCAGTGGCACTCCTCACCTCGCTGTGCGCAGCGCCGGGCTTGCACATTTGTTAACACGCCTTCTTGCCTGCTTGTCTATCCCTCGTTCAGAGAGTATTATCTTCTCTCGATGAACTCCCTAGAGCCTCGAAGGCCAATACGCAAGCGGAGGTGAGCCTATCGGGATAGTGTCTGCGCGACGTGTTTGAAGATTTTGACCGACCGCCAAGTTTGTGTCTCAACTTATCCGTTCAGATTTCCAACCAGATTTGAGGAGTAACTGAAATGTCCGAGAAGAGATTAGCGAATCGTCGTCTGAGCCGCCGGCAGGTTCTGCGCGGCGCAGGATTGTTGGGTTTGGGTACCGTGATCGCTGCCTGCGCGGCCCCGCCGCCGCAAACCGGCACACAGCCTTCCGCTGGCACGCAGCCGACCAGCGCGGAAGACAAAGCCAAGGGCACCTACGCCACTGTGGTCAAGATCGCCGGCATCAACTGGTTCAACCGCATGGAAGAAGGCGTCAAGGAGTGGGGCCAGCAGAACGGCGTCACCGCGTTCTTGACCGGCCCTGAGAAAGCCGACGCCGCTTTGCAGATCCCCATCATCGAGAACCTGATCGCGCAGAAAGTGTCCGCGCTGTGCGTGGTGCCGATGGACCCCGATGTGCTTGACCCGGTGCTCAAGAAGGCCATGGACGCTGGCATCACTGTGATCACCCACGAGGCCTCGAACCAGAAGAGCATGCACTGGGACATCGAGGCTTTTGACAACACGGCCTACGGCGCACACCTGATGGACTTCATCGCCGAGCAGATCGGCGGCGAGGGCGAATATGCGGTCTTCGTCGGCAGCCTAGGCTCTAAGACGCACAATGAATGGGTGGACGGCGGCATCGCGCGGCAGAAAGAGAAGTACCCCAACATGAAGCTGGTGGCCGACAAGCAGGAGACCAAGGACGACTCCCAGATCGCCTATCAGAAGATGAAGGAGCTGATCAAGGCCTATCCCAACCTGCGCGCTGTCCAGACGAGTGCCTCAACCGATGCAGCCGGCGTCGGCCAGGCAATCGAGGAGGCCGGCCTGGTGGGCAAGATCGTGGTGGCCGGCACCAGCCTTCCCTCCATCACCGGCAAGTTCATCGCCAGCGGTGCGGTGCAGATGATCAGCTTCTGGGATCCCAAGCTGGCGGGCATCGCCATGAATAAGCTGGCCATGATGCACATCAAGGGCGAGCCGATCGGCGATGGCATGGACCTGGGCTTGGAGGGTTACAACAAGCTGATCGCACGTGGCAACATCCTCTACGGCTCCGCTTGGGTGGACGTGACGAAGGCCAACCTCGACCAATACAACTTCTAATTCGGTTGAGCCGTCTTCTCATGCAGAAGGGCGAGCAGTCGTCTGCTCGCCCTACGCATCTTGAGCGCAGTGGATGCTTTTCTCACGCTAAACCATATCAGCAAATCGTTTGCCGGCGTCCAGGCCCTGGACGACGTCAGCCTGGTCGTTAAGCCCGGCGAAGCCCACTGCCTGGTGGGCGAGAACGGATCGGGCAAATCCACGCTGATCAAGATCATCGCCGGCGTGGTGACGCCTGATCAAGGCGAGATCATTATTAACAACAAGCGCTTCGACCGCCTCCAGCCGATGGATGCCATCCGCGAGGGTATCCAGGTCATCTATCAGGACTTCTCTTTGTTCCCCAACCTGACCGTTGCCGAGAACATTGCGCTGAACTACGAGCTATCGCGCAACGTGAAGATGGTGCGCTGGGGCCATGTGCATCAGATCGCGCGGGCAGCTTTGGACAAAATCGGCGTGCAATTGCCTTTAGATGTCGAGGTCGAGTCCATCTCGGTGGCCGACAAACAGCTTGTGGCGATTTGCCGCGCCCTCGTCCAGAATGCGCGCTTGGTCATCATGGACGAGGCCACCACCGCCCTGACCGAGAAGGAGATCCGCGCCCTCTTCCGCGTCATCCGCAATATCCAGCAGGAAGGGGTGGCCGTGCTCTTCGTCAGCCATAAGCTGAATGAGGTGCTGGAGATCGCCGACAAGGTCATGATCATCCGCAACGGCAGGGTGGTGGTGGATACCGACGTGGCTTCGCTGGACCGCACCAAGCTCACCTACTACATGACCGGCCGGCAGATCGAGGAGGCCGACTACGACTATCAGCCTACCGATGCCCAGCCGCTGTTAGAGGTGCGCCGCCTTAGCTCGCGCGGTAACTTTGAAGATATCTCTTTCGCGCTGGGTCGGGGTGAAATCTTGGGCATCACCGGCTTGCTGGGGAGCGGCCGCACCGAGCTGGCCCTGGCTTTATTCGGTATGCTGCCGGTGGATTCGGGCGAGATTCTCATAGAAGGCCGGCCGGTGCATATTCACGATGTCCAGAGCGCCATCCGTCATGGCATCGGCTACGTCCCTGAGGATCGCCTCACAGAGGGATTGTTCCTCGACCAGTCTATCGGTCGCAACATCGTCGTCCGCGTCGTGGATACCCTTACCCAGGGCGGGGGCATTCTCTCGACCGAGCGATTCCACCAGCAGGTTCGCTATTGGGTTGATCAGTTATCTATAAAAACAGCAAACCCCGAGTTGCCGGTGAAGAGTTTGTCCGGCGGCAACCAGCAGCGCGTGGTGTTGGCCAAATGGCTGGCCAGCAAGCCACGCATCTTGATACTGAACGGGCCAACGGTTGGGGTGGACGTCGGCTCCAAGATGGAGCTGCACGAGATCATCAAGGACTTGGCGCGTCAAGGCTTCGGCATCTTGGTGATCTCCGACGACATTCCTGAGCTTTTGCACCTGTGTAATCGCATCCTCTTGATGCGCCGAGGTCGCCTTGCTGACGTCTTCAATCGCCCGGAGATCACCGAGGCAGAGCTGACGGCTCGCCTCACCGAGGCAACCGCGATGACCTCTGCGCGTTAGTCACTCGTTGCCATGCTTAAAAAGATCTTCGCTCGCCAAGAGACCCTGGTAGGCATCACGCTGCTGGGATTGTGCCTGCTGATCGGGTTCATCAACCCCGTCTTTTGGACGCCGGGCAACTGGTTCGACCTTGCGCGCAGCGCCACCGTGACCGGCATCTTCGCCATCGGCGTCCTGATCGTATTGATATCGGGCGGCATAGACGTCTCCTTCACCGCGATTGCCGTGTTCTCGATGTATACGACCACCGTCATCATGAAGAACATCGGCTTCGAGGGCGGCATGTTCGCCTTCTTTCTAATGTCCGCAGCGATCGGCGGCGTGCTCGGCTTGATCAATGCCTTCTTTATCGCCCGCTTTCGCCTGCCGACGCTGATCGTCACCCTAGGCACACAAAGCCTCTTCCGCGGCTTTTTGCTCTTTGTGATCGGCAGCAAGATCATCCGGGACCTGCCGCCCGGCATGGCCGCCTACTCAGGCGCCTTTCTGTTCACGGTCACTGACGATCGAGGGATCACGGTCGGGCTGCATTCGGCGGTGCTGTTCCTCGTGGCGGTGGCCATCCTGGCCCAGTTCATCCTTCGTTACACCATGTTGGGGCGCAGCATCTACGCGATGGGCGGCTCGCGCGAGGCCGCTGAGCGCGCCGGCTTCGACATTCCGCGCACGCAGGTCTTCATCTACGTCTTCGTTGGCTTGTTGGCGGGCCTGGCCGGCATGATCTACGGCGGCCTGAACCGCCAGGCCAACGCGCAGGACATCGTCGGCCAGGAGCTGGACGTCATCGCGGCGACCGTGCTCGGCGGCGCCTCGATCGCCGGCGGGCGCGGCAGCGTCATCGGCACGTTGCTGGGCGTGATGCTGGTGACCGTCCTCAGCAACAGCCTGATCTTGATGGGCATCCCGTCTACCTGGCAGCGGGTGGTGATCGGCGCGATTATCATTATCGGCACTGCCGTGCCCACGATTCGCACCCTGCGCAGCAGCCGGCGCGCAAACGTGGAAATTGAACCAGTGCCAGTGGAGCAGCGAGCATGAGCGCCCCAGAAGTCAGCTATAAGCCTGCCCCCAGAATCCAGTTCGTCGTTGATGGCAACCTGCTGCGTCTGCTGATCGCCTGTGTTGCCATCTTCGTGGTGATGAGCCTGCTGAGGCCGAATGTCTTCCCGACGGTGGAGAACTTCCTCTCCATGGGCAGCCAGTTCCCGGAGATCGGCATCCTGGCCATCGCCATCATGATCACAATGCTGACCGGCGGGATTGACCTCTCGGTGGTGAGCACGGCCAACCTTGCCGGCGTGCTGGCCGCGATGGTCATCCGCGCGCTCATCCCCGCTGACGCGCCGGAGGGTCAAGTGGTCGTCGGGCTGGCGATAGCGATCGCCGTCGCGTTCGTCACCGGCGCGCTGGCCGGCCTGTTCAACGGCCTGTTGGTGGCCTACGTGAACCTCACGCCGATCCTGGCCACGCTGGGCACGATGACGCTATATACCGGCCTGACGGTCGCCATGACGCGCGGGAATGCGGTCTTCGCTGAGAATCGCCTGACCTTCATCGGCACCTCGAACGTGCTTGGGGTTATCCCGATCCCGCTCGTGATCTTCGTCGTCGTCGTGGCGATCTTCGCCGTGATCCTGAACCGGACGCCCTTCGGCTTGAAGCTCTACATGATAGGGAGCAACGTGAAGGCGGCGCGTTTCTCCGGCATCAACGTCCGGCAGGTGCTGCTGATGACGTATATGCTGAGCGGGCTGCTATCCGCCGTTGTCGCCATCATCTTTTTGGGGCGAAACAACTCGGCCAAGTGGGACTTTGCGCCGTCCTACGTCCTGCAGGCGATCGTGGTCGCCGTGTTGGCCGGCGTCAACCCCAACGGTGGGTCGGGGCGCATCGCCGGCATCGTGCTGGCCATCCTGGCGCTTCAGTTTATCTCCACCGGCATGAACATG
>DAOTYZ010000166.1:0-2523 GCA_034434555.1 Candidatus Roseilinea sp. | reverse complement strand
GGCACCACGCCCAGATATGGCCGGCCATCGGCCTGGCCCAGGACGACCCTCAGCGTGCGCTCGGCCTCCCCGCGCGCGATCCGCAGGCGCACCTCGTCACCCGGCTTGAGCGCGGCCAGCGCATCGCGCAGCGCGCCGGCGCTATTCACCTCGACCTCGTTCACTTTGAGGATGATGTCGCCACGGCGCAGGCCGGCCTCCGCTGCGGGGCTGCCGCGTTGCACGGCGACGATGAGGACGCCCTTGTCTTCTTCGAGGGCGCGCGCGGGCGCCGCAACCCCGACCGCAGTTGCCACTGCCAACGCGATGCCGACGAGCGAACGCATCAACCACATCATGGCTGTTTTATCCTCCTGAGCCTCGGATTCTAAGCACGCTCATTTAAGCACCCAAACGTTTATAAAACGTTGACGCGCGCAGCGGCGAGAATACGGGTATGGACCTCACACAGCCACACCGACGCTACAACCCGCTCACCGGCGAGTGGGTCTTGGTCTCGCCCCAGCGCGCCGCGCGTCCCTGGTTGGGCGCAGTGGAGAGGGTCACGCGCGAGCAGCGGCCGGCCTACGACCCCAACTGCTATCTGTGCCCCGGCAACCGGCGCGCGAACGGCGCGCTCAACCCGCCCTACACCGGCGTCTTCGTCTTCGACAATGACTTCCCCGCCCTGCTGCCGCCGACGGCGGACAGCGGACCGGCAGACGGCTCGGCCCACCCGCTGCTCCGCGCCGAGCCGGAGGCGGGCGTCTGCCGCGTGATCTGCTTCTCCCCGCGCCACGACCTGACGCTGGCCGAGCTGCCACCGGCGCAGATCCGCGCCGTGGTGGACACGTGGGCGGCGCAGTGCACCGAGCTGGGCGCGCGCGAGGACATCACCTACATCCAAATCTTCGAGAACAAGGGGGAGATGATGGGCGCCAGCAACCCACACCCGCACGGCCAGCTCTGGGCCACCCGCGGCTTGCCGACCGAGATCGTCAAGGAGACGCGCGGCCAGTTGAACTACCTTCAGCAAGCCGGCAGCCATGGGCCGTTGCTGGTGGACTATCTGGAGATCGAGCGGCGGGAGGGCAGGCGGATCATCTTCGAGAACGATCATTTCACCTGCTTGGTCCCCTTCTGGGCGGTCTGGCCGTTCGAGACGATGATCTTGCCGCGCCGCCACGTCCGCCGGCTGACCGAGCTGGGCGAGGCCGAGCGCGACACGCTGGCCGACGCGCTCAAGCGCTTGACGGTGCGCTACGACAACCTGTTCAACGCGCCCTTCCCTTACACGATGGGCATCCACCAGGCACCCTACGACGGCCAGGCGCACAACGAATGGCAGCTACACCTACACTTCTACCCACCGCTGTTGCGCAGCGCGACCGTGCGCAAGTTCATGGTGGGCTATGAGATGCTGGCCCAGCCCCAGCGCGACCTGACGCCGGAGCAGGCGGCGGAGCGCCTGCGCGCGCTCAGCGAGGTGCGGGCGTTCTAGCCGCCCATGTCGTTGCCCTCGGTGTTGATGTTGGCGCAGCCGACCAGCTTGATGCCGGCCTCGAGGTTGGCGATGATCGTGTTCTCCTGGATCAGGCTATCGCGCACGCGCTCGAACTGCACCCCCACCCGGTTGTCGCGCACCGTGTTCCCGTGGATGACGAAGTGATGACAGCGCGGGCCGGCGTAGCTCGCGTCGCGCTCGGTCCACGCCCGCACGCCAAAGTCGTTGTGGATCAGCGTGTTGCTGATCACCTTCGTCTCGTAGCTCTCGGCGCACTCTGGGTAAAACTGGCGGAAGACGCCCGTCCCGCGCCGGCCATCCGCATTCACCCAGAGCTGGACGCCGACGCCGTTGTGCTCGATCGCGTTGCCGGAGATGACATTGTGATGGCCGTGCTCAATCGCCACGCCGGCGATCCGATTGCCGCGGATCGCGTTGCCCTCCACGGTCGTATGGCTGGACCAGCCCAGCCAAAAGCCATACGCACAGTGCTCGGCGCGGTTGTTGCGAAAGACGTTGCGCTGCGAGAAGGTGGCCTCGAAGGCGATGTTGGGGCTGTAGCTGGCGTCGTTGTCCTCGAAGAGGTTATCGTTACAGGGCACCTTGATCTGTTCTTTGTGAAAGCCGCCCAGGAACACCCCATCGCCGCTGCTCCGCAGGCGATTGTTGCGCACGATGTTGCGCGACGAACTGCACATGATCACCAGCGCCGCCGCATCCGCGCCGTTGTGATAGCTGCGGCCCGTCGGATCGGTGCTGTAGATGCGACAGCAGAAGTCGGCGGTGTTGTCCTCAATCACGTTCTCGGAGGATTCGTAGAGCAGGATGCCGGCGCCGCTGTTATACGAGGCATCGTTGCGCGCGATCTCCACGCGGTTACAGCCGTAGAGCATGACGCCGTTCTGCTGGTGGCGCACGTCATTGCCCACCACGAAGGAATCAATCACGCCCGAAAGGAAGATGGCGCCACCATACGCCTGTTCGCGCGGCAGCCAGACATCGAGAAAGGTCTCGGGCGATGGCAACTCGTGGGTATGCGT
>DAOTYZ010000165.1:0-2507 GCA_034434555.1 Candidatus Roseilinea sp. | reverse complement strand
ATAGACGGCCAATCGTTTGGCGCTGCCCAATCGAGCGAAGCCGTCATTACGGCGCTGGCCAACGCCGGCGCCATCGTGCGGGTCGTGCGTTGTGGCCAGTCCATCCCGCTCGCGCTAGAGAGCGAGCCGGCGCACGCCCGGCAGCAGGTGCGCAGCGCAGCACTATAGATAGTCGCCGATCAACAGGCGCAGCCGCTCGCGCGCCTCAGCGGGGACGCGCTCGCGCGCGGTCATGATGGCGAATTTCATCGCGCCGGCGCTCTCGTGCGGCAGGGTAGGGATCACCGGCGCGAGGTTGGCGATTGCGCGCTGGGCCAGGGCCAGGTTGTCGTTCAGGCGCTGGATCACCATGTCCACTGTCACTTCGCCCTCTTCCTCGTGCCACACATCGTAGTCAGTGACATGGGCCATGATGGCGAAGTCCAGCTCTGCCTCGCGGGCCAGGAACGCCTCTGGGCAGGCCGTCATGCCGATAATGTCGCATCCCCAGGCCCGAAAGGCCAGGCTCTCTGCTTTGGTGCTGAAGCGCGGGCCTTCGATGGTGATGAACGTGCCGCCCTCGTGCACCGTCCCGCCGGCTTGGCGCACCGCCTGTGCCAGCGCAGCGCTCAGCGACTGGGAGAACGGCCTGCCTACCGAGACGTGGCCGACGATGCCGTTCTCGAAGAACGAGTAGGCGCGCTTGCCTTTAGTAAAGTCGAACAACTGATCGGGCACGACGATATCGCGCGGGCGGAGGTGCTCGCGCAGGCTGCCGCACGCGCTCACGCTGATCACGTGCTTCACGCCAAGCGACTTAAGCGCCCAGATATTGGCACGGTAGGGCACCTCGCTGGGGCTGTAGCGATGGCCGCGCCCATGACGGGGCAAAAAGGCGATGCGCTGGCCGTGGTATGTGCCGATGACAATGGCATCGGATGGTTCGCCGAAGGGTGTGGTGATGCGTCGCTCCTCAACCTCCGTCAAGCCGGGCATCGCGTAAAGCCCGCTGCCGCCGATCACGGCAAAGGAAATCGGTTGTGCGCTCTCCATGACCACACATTATCAGCGCAGCGCGCGCATGATCTCAACCACCTGCGACTGCTTGATCGCCCCGTTCCAGATGCGCTGGATAACCCCGCTGCTATCCACGAACACCGTCGTAGGCATGCCAAGCACGCCATAGGCGTCGCTCACTTCGCTGCTGGAGTCGTCCACGACCAGGTAGGGGATGCGGTTGTTCTCAGCGAACTTGCGCAGGTTCTCCGGGTCGTCGTTCGTGCCGACGCCGATGAACTCGATATTCGGGTCGCTCCGCCGAAGCTCGTCATAGGCGGCGATCAGCGCCGGCGTTTCTTCTAAACAGGGCGGACACCACGAGGCCCAGAAGTTTATCAACACGCGCTTGCCGCGCAGCGCGGAGAGTGAGACCGTTTGGCCATCGAAGGTGCTGAGCGTGAAATCCGGTGCGGGCGCACCCACGCGCAGGCGGCTCGTCGAGGCCGAGGATGAGGATAAGGTGGGCAGATTGGCCGGCTGCGTCGTGCTGCTGCTCAGTATCAGCACGGCCAGGCCGACCCCTACCAAAATCCCTACTGCGCCGAGGACCAAGGGAGCGATCTGCCGAGGCATCATAGGCTTCTCCTTGCCATTGGCTGCGCTGGCCGCTGAACAGGCTGCGCAGCCCCGTCAAGTAAGGGGAAGATCAGCCAAGCCACGCTAAAGCCAAATAATCCACCGGTGATCAGGCGCAGGATCCAGTTGCTCTCCCGGTATGGCAGCAGCCCGAAGGGCGGCTGGCTGAGCAACTGCGAGAAACCATCCAGGCCGATCGGCAGCACGCCCAGCGCCACGAATAGCCAGAAGGGCATTGGCCGCGCGCGGCGGCGGGCTAACGAATAGGCTATCCCGCCCAGCCCCATAGATACATAGATGGCGATGTCGCGCTGGCACAGCGCGACCTTGTATCCCATGCGCGGGTTGCCCTGAAAGTCGCGCGCACGCAACAAGCCGAGAGCATACTGTGAACCGCTGGCGGAGATGCCGGAAAGCTGCTCGAACGTCTCCCGGTCATAAACAAAGCGCTCGCCGAACAGAAAGAACGAGCGAAAGCCATAGGTGTGACAGGTTAGCTTATAGGGCTGGTAGATGAGCTGCGCCGCTCCATCCAGCCCAAGCCATTTCAGAACAGGCGCTGCAAAGGGCAACAGCCCGTATGTCAGGAGGATAGCGACCAGCGTCGCCAACCAATGACGCTCGAGCCAGCCCGACAGGCGCTCTAGAAACTTGACAATCGGCCTCATTCTAGCGCACGCTTGGTATGGGCCGCTGCACCCAGCGGCTGCTTATAATGAGTCGAGACGCAGGGTCTCGCCTCTGAGCTTCAGGAAGGGAGGAGCAATTGATGAAGCATTCGCTCATACGCTCTGTCAGCGCGCTCACAGCCGTCGCCATCGTGCTCGCTGCATGTGCCCAACCGACCATTGAACCCAGCGTCACGCCGGCCATCACCGTTCAAATTAACCCCT
>DAOTYZ010000164.1:0-2644 GCA_034434555.1 Candidatus Roseilinea sp. | reverse complement strand
GAATACGCACTACGGAATACGCACCACACCCCACCCAGCAACTGATTTACACTCCAGCACAGCCATGCACGTCTCTGAGTTGGATTACGACCTGCCGCCGGAGCTGATCGCCCAACAGCCGGCTGAGCCACGTGACGCCTCGCGCCTGTTGGTGTGCGACCGCGCGACGCGCACCCACGCCCACCGCCGCTTCTACGAGCTGCCGGAGTTCTTGCGCCCCGGCGATTTGCTGGTCGCCAACGACACGAGCGTGATCAACGCCCGCCTGCGCGGGCGCAAGCCCAGCGGCGGCAAGGCCGAGCTGCTGCTGCTGCGCAAGCTAGATGAACGGACCTGGGAAGCGCTGGTCGGCGGGCGCAACGTCGCCCAGATCTTGTTCGACCTGCCGGAGGGCAACCTCTCCGCCGAGGTGGTCGGCCAGGCCGGCGAGGCGACCTTCGTCGTGCGCTTCAGCGCGCCGATCGAGCCATACTTGGACCTGCTGGGCGAGGCCCCGCTGCCGCCGTATATCCATGAGCGCCTGCGCGACCCAAGCCGCTACCAGACGGTCTATGCGCGGGTGGCCGGCTCGGCTGCCGCGCCGACCGCCGGTTTGCACTTCACGCCCCAATTGCTCGAGCGCATCCAGGCGATGGGTGTCGGCGTGGCGTTCGTCACGCTGCACGTCGGGCTGGACACGTTTAAGCCGATCAGCGAGGAGGAAGTGGAAGCGCATGTCATCCACAGCGAGTGGTGTCAGCTCTCGCCGGCGACCGCCGAGGCGATCAACGCTGCGCGCGCGGGCGGCGGGCGGGTGATCGCCGTCGGCACCACCTCGGCGCGCGTCCTGGAGACCGCCGCCGGCCAAGCCGACGATGGGCAGGTGCGCCCCTTTGAAGGCTTCACCTCGCTCTACATCACGCCCGGCTACCGCTGGCGAGCAGTGGACGCGCTGATCACCAACTTTCACCTGCCGCGCAGCACGCTGCTGGCGATGATCGGCGCGTTCATGGGGCTGGACTTCATGCGCGAGAGCTATGCCCTGGCCATCCGTGAGCGCTATCGCTTCTACTCGTTCGGCGATGCGATGTTGATCCTCTGAGACGACGCAATTCGTGGGGCTGCTCGCTGCTGTGCCAGCGTGTCATGCTGAGCGGAGTGAAGCATCTAAGTGCCTGCCCAACCAGCCCCCATGGATTCATACATGTTGCTGTGCCGCGAAGCAGCAGCCTTGTGAAGAAATTCAGTTGGGTGCGAGTCTAGAACTCATCTCAGAAAATCTTGAGTTCGGAATTTGGGGCGCGTATGTTTGGCGTGAAGCGCACAAGGGACGCCGGTATCTAGCCCCGCCCTGTCATTCTGAGCCAATCTAGACTCGCGCCTGACCGAGTTACCGCAAGGTAGCCGAGGCGACAGGCCGGCGAATGCCACTCAGTATAACAGTGAGACAGGGTGTTTGGCAGTTTCGCAGTATTTTGGTCGAGCAGGGAGTTTAGATGTTTCGCTACGCGCGCAGCATGGGTTGAGGTGTGGCTTTGGTGATGTCGTTGGGCTTTTGATTGTGTAGGAGTTTAGGTGCTCCACTCAGCATGATATGCTGGTATAGCGAGCGAGCCGCCTGCGAATAATTGCCCCTGATCGCGAACGTGTCTATGCGTTGTGTGCTGTTGCCCCTCTCTATTGGGGATTCATCCGAGCAAGCGCCGGCACTCCAACTACGTTGTGCTTAGTCTGTAGCAGGACTGCCCCGCTGCGCGCTGGCCAGCGCTTTATCCCAGCCATCCAGCCCCCCGTCCTTGGCTATGGCCACGCCAAACTCGCTGGACAGCGTCGCTGCACCCTGCGTCAGGCGCTCGCCAGCTGCGACCGGCACGACCAGCAGGCCGGCCTTTCGCAGCAGCGCGGCGCGCTCCGCTGCCCGCGCCACATCATTCCGGTCAATCACACCGGAGACTTCGACGACCAGCCACAGCTCGCCCTCGCCTTGCGCCGGCAGCAGCCCACCGCGCACGATCAAATCTGCCGCAACGATCCGGCGAATCTCCGCCTCGTCCAAGCGACCCCTGAACATGTCCCATACATCGCCGCCGTCCACCAGGCGCGGTTTGCGCAGCCGGCCGCCGAAGATCGAGCCGATCCTGTTGCGATACCGAATCTCCAACAGCTCGCCGCGGATGTCCGCAAACCGGTCATCGTTGCGTTGCTGAGCTTCCTCAAAGCGCAGCGTCAGTTGCCGGATCGCCTCGGCCAGCTCGGCGAAGCGCGCATCTGTTTGGCGCCGAAGCTCAGCCAGTTGCTCTTCGTTGCGCCGCTGGGCCTCGGCCAGCTCAGCGAAGCGCGCGTCTGTTTGACGTCGAAGCTCAGCCAGTTGCTCTTCGTTGCGCCGCTGGGCCTCGGCCAGCTCGGCAAAGCGCACGTCCGTTTGGCGTCGAAACTCAGCCAGTTGCTCTTCGTTGCGCCGCTGGGCCTCGGCCAGCTCGGCAAAGCGCACGTCCGTTTGGCGTCGAAACTCAGCCAGTTGCTCTTCATTGCGCCGCTGGGCCTCGGCCAGCTCGGCAAAGCGCACGTCCGTTTGGCGTCGAAGCTCAGCCAATTGCTCTTCGTTGCGCCGCTGTGCTTCCTCAAAGCGCAGCCCCAGTCGCTGGATCGCCTCAGCCAGCTCAGC
>DAOTYZ010000163.1:0-4981 GCA_034434555.1 Candidatus Roseilinea sp. | reverse complement strand
CAGCGCGTAGCTCACTGCGCACGACAGCCCGCCCAGCTTCATCACCATATACCGATCGTCGCATACCTTGTCTTTCCCTACATGTAGTGGTAAGAAGAGGGATTACCTCTCACTGTGAACGCAACCAGTTTATAGAGCGTGGTATCATTGCCCGTGATGTTATCATCGAGGGGATAATATGCTGCGCAGATTTTGTGCTTGGTTGACAGCGCTTGGTTTGCTAGGGCTGGGATTGCTCGTTCAAAGCCGACCCGCACCGATCAGCGCCGCAGAGAACACAGCCATCGGCGATCCCATCTTGCTTGAGCAGGCGGATGCCCCTGCCACGATCGGCCCAACCTTTACAGGATGCACACCGGTCAACGTGCCGCCGATCAACTGGGATTTCGAGCAGCAGGTGGTGGAGCTGGTGAACGACCATCGCGCCTCGATTGGCCGGCCACCGCTCAAGCGCGTCAATCAGCTAGATGCCGCTGCGCGCTACCACGCCTGCGACATGCGGGACGATGACTACTTCAGCCACGACTCTAAGGACTGGAATGGCAGCAATCATATTACAGTATGCTCATTTTCTCAACGAATTCAAAATTTCTATTTCAACTATCAATTCATAGGAGAGAATATCGCTGCAGGCTATCCTTCTCCGCAAGCTGAAATGAACGGTTGGCTGAACTCCGCTGGTCATCGCATGAATATAGAAAGAGATACATTCTATGAGATCGGCGTCGGTTACTGCGCACCAGGCGGATACTACGGGCGTTACTGGGTGCAGAACTTCGGCCGGCGCTTTAATGAGTATCCGCTCATCATCCAGCGCGAATATTCACGCACCGCGACGCCCAACGTCGCAATTTACATCTACGGCTCGTGGAGCCAGATGCGCCTGCGCAACGACAATAGCCCGTGGGGCGCGTGGCAGCCGTTCAGCAACAGCTTTAACTGGACGCTCAACTGGGTGCAAGGCATGCGCGAGGTGTGTGCCCAGCTCCAGAGCGGTAGCACCACCGCCACGGCCTGCGACACCATCGAACTCACCACCAGCGCGCCATCGCTGGCTGCGCAACCCTCTCAGGTGAACTTCGTCTATGTGCTTTCCTCCGGTCAGTCCTTCCCCGCGAACGCCTCCGTCGCGCTGAGCAACCCGACGAACAACCAAGTGCTGAGTTGGCAGCGCGGCACCGTCCCCGGCTGGCTGAACGCTGGACCGGCCAGCGGCAACACGCCGGTTAATCTCTCGTTCGCGCTCAACGGCGCCAACGTGCCCAACACACCAGGGCTGTATCAGGCAACTGTCACTTACAACGCGACCAACGCGACGGCCTCGACCAGCGTCACCGTGCGCCTGAGCGTCGTCAACAACCTCTCACAGCGGCGCTTTGTCCCAGTCATCAGGCGATAGGTTGTTTCTAAGATGACCACACCGCCTCCCCTCCTGGTCTGCATTGTTGCGGCGCTGGCTTTGTTGCTCGCAGGGCCATTTGCGCCGGCCAGCGCGCTTGCGTCGAGCGCGCCAAAGCCAGCTGGCTGCTCCGCGGTCGAGGTGCCGCCGATCAACTGGGACGTTGAGCAGCGGGTCGTCGAGCTGGTCAATGACCACCGCGCCGCGATCGGCCAACCGCCGCTCAAGCGCGTAAACCAGTTAGATGCCGCTGCCCGCTATCATGCCTGCGACATGCGCGACGACGGTTACTTTGACCACGACAGCTTCGACCGGCAAGGCGACGCGCTGGCCTTCGCCTGCGATACCTGGCAGCGCATCCGCAACTTCTACACAAAGTACCGCGCCCTGGGCGAGAACATCGCTGCCGGCCAGACCTCGCCCGAGGAAGCAGTCGCCGACTGGCTCAGCTCCGATGGGCATCGCCGGAACATCGAGAGCGCGTCGTTCACCGAGATCGGCGTCGGCTATTGCGCGCCGGGCGGCGAATACGAGCACTACTGGGTGCAGAACTTCGGCCAACGCCCTAATGAACACCCGCTGATCATCCAGCGCGACTACGCGCGCACCGACACGCCGAACGTCTCGATTTACATCCACGGCAAATGGCGGCGGATGCGCCTGCGCAACGACAATGGCCCGTGGGGCGCGTGGCAGCCGTTCAGGAATAGCTTTGACTGGACGCTCAACTGGGCGCAGGGCAGGCGCGAGGTGTGTGCCCAGCTTCAAGGCGGCAGGGGCACCGTCACAACCTGCGACACGATTGAACTCACCACCAACGCGCCATAGTTTATAGCCAGGGTTGCTCTCATGTGGAGGCGCGGAGAAAAACGCAGCACCCCTGACAGCCGTTGGAAAGCGATGCCCCCAGCCTGCGTAACCGGCAAACGCGGGAGGCATTCATAATCTGGGATGACTCGTTTCCTGTAAGCCAAGCAGTCCCAAGCGAGGGCGTGGCTTGGCATGGCCAGTGTTGAGCGCATAGCGTCCCACCCTCCTGTCGTTCCGCGAAGAATCTAGAACTCATCCTAGAAACGGTAAAACATGGCCACCTGGGGTGAGGTGCGTTTCACGCGCAATGCTGCTCGCCCAAAAGCGCTCGCCCAGGCAGCCTCTGATGATCCTGTCATTCTGAGCGAAAGCGCAGCAGGGGCGGTTCGCGAGCCGTCCCTGCGCGCGCCTGTCAAATTGCTGCGAGGTCACCACAGTGAGCGACCTGTGGATGCATTTATTGCGCGCTGGTCAAATCACCATTGGCGGCTGATATTCGCCAAAGACGCGGCGCAGCACCTTGCCGATCTCGCCGACGGTGACCCCGCCCTCGACGCAGGCGATCAGGCAGGGCATGATGTTCTCGTTGCTGCGGGCCGTCTGTTCCAGCGCGCCGAGCAGCGCGCCCACCCGCTCGGCGTCGCGCTGGGCGCGCCAGGCCGCCAGCCGCGCGCGTTGCTGGGCCTCGATTGCCGGGTTCACCTTGAACTTCGCTATGTCATGGTCGGCGGCGCCGTCCGAGACAAACGCATTGACGCCGACGATCAGGCGTTGCTTGGCTTCCACCTCGCGCTGGTAGCGATAGGCGGACTCGGCGATCTGGGCCTGCATCCAGCCGCTTTCGATTGCTTTCACTGCGCCGCCCATTGCGTCAATCTTTTCAATCAACGCGCAGGCGCGCTGCTCGATTTCATCGGTGAGGTATTCGATGACGTAGGACCCGCCAAGCGGATCTACGGTATCGGCGACGCCACTCTCGTAGGCGATGATCTGCTGGGTGCGCAACGCAGTGAGGGCGGCCTCGGCAGAGGGCAACTGGAGCGCCTCGTCCCAGCCATTGGTGTGTAGGCTTTGCGCGCCGCCGAGCACGGCGGCCAACGCCTGAATCGTGACGCGGGCGACGTTGTTGATCGGCTCCTGCGCGGTGAGCGTGCTGCCGCCGGTCTGGGCGTGGAAGCGGAGCATCCAACTGCGCGGGTCGCGCGCGCCGAACCGTTCGCGCATGAACTTGGCCCACAGCCGGCGCGCAGCGCGGAACTTGGCCACCTCCTCCAGGAAGTGGTTGTGCGCGTTGAAGAAGAAGGTGAGCTGGCCGGCGAACTCGTCCACGTCCAGGCCCACCTTGAGCGCGGCCTCGACATACGCGATCGCGTTCGCCAGCGTGAAGGCCACCTCCTGCACCGCCGTGCTGCCGGCCTCGCGGATGTGATACCCGCTGATGCTGATCGTGTTCCACTGCGGCACGTGCTGTTTGCAGAAGGCGAACACGTCGGTGACCAGCCGCATCGAAGGGCCGGGCGGGAAGATGTATAGCCCGCGCGCGGCGTATTCTTTGAGGATGTCGTTCTGGACCGTGCCGCGCAGCTTGCGCAGCACGGCGTCCGTGCCGGCCTGCTCCTTGGCCACCGCGATATACATCGCCAGCAGCACCGCCGCCGGTGCATTGATGGTCATGCTGGTGCTGACCTGGTCGAGCGGGATGCCCGCGAACAGATCGCGCATGTCGTCCAGCGTGCAAATGCTCACCCCAACCTTGCCCACCTCGCCCGCTGCCAGCGGGTCATCGGCGTCCAAGCAGAGCTGGGTCGGCAGGTCGAAGGCAACCGAGAGGCCCATTTGACCCTGGGCGAGCAGATAGTGGTAGCGCGCGTTGCTCTCTTTGGCTGTGGAGAAGCCGGCGTATTGGCGCATGGTCCACAGCCGTGAGCGATACATGGTGGGGTGGATACCGCGCGTGAACGGATATTCACCGGGGAACTCGCCGTGGCGATCGGCGCCGGTTTCGGGATCGCCAAACACCACGTCTAGGGGAATGCCGGAGGGCGTCTCGAAGTGCGATAGACGCTCCGACGTGCGCTTAAGCGCAGGTTGTAGTGTCTCGCGCTCCCAGTCTTGGCGGCTGCGCAGGTGAGTGGTCACGAAGACAATTTTAGGTCTCATCCGCAGAAGGGTGTATTTAGAGTGCGTTCACCAACAGGGACAATCCCCCACCAGGCTACGCTGCTGGCGAAGGCGAATCCATAGAGGATGGGCGACGGTCTGCCGTCGCCCACCCAGCGTTTTGCCCCTATACATGAATGCACCCCCGACCAAGGCAAGCTCTAAAATCTACCCACAACTGGGCATGCTTATCCCAGCAAGGGAGCGACTGGCTGTGTGGGGCACCGGCCTGATTGCAGGCGCACTTGCCCTCATCTGGATCGCACATCCGGCCCAGGCCAACGGGGTGGTCGGCGATGGCACGCCGGCCAGTTGCACCGAATCTGCCCTGCGCGCGGCGCTGAACCACGGCGGCGTGGTGACCTTTCGCTGCGGCAGCCAACCAGTGACGATCACGCTCACCAGTGAGCTGCGCCCGACCCGCGACGTTGAGATAGACGGCGGCGGCCCCGAACAAGGCGGGCGCATCATCCTGGATGGCGGCCATCGAACGCGCTTAATCTGGCTACAGAATATCACCTTGACCTTGCGCAACCTCACCCTTGTGCGCGGGCGGAGCGACAGGGGCGGCGCAGTGCGCGCGGTCGGCTACAGCGCCCGCGTCGTCGTTGA
>DAOTYZ010000162.1:0-2908 GCA_034434555.1 Candidatus Roseilinea sp. | reverse complement strand
CTTCCTTCACCACTGCGCCGCGCGAGATGTTGACGAACACTGCCGTGTCCTTCATCAAGGCGAATGCGCGCGCGTCGAACAAGCCGCACGTCTCCGCAGTGAGCGGCGTGGCGACTACCACGTAGTCGCTCTCGCGCAGCAGATCGTCGAAGGCGCGATACTCGGCCAGCAGCGCAGCCTCGAGCTGGGGGGTGCGCCTGCGGTTGTGATACAGGACGCGCATGTTGAACCCGCGCGCCCGCCGCGCAATCGCCGCGCCGATCCGCCCCGCGCCGACGATCCCGATCGTCGCGCCGAACACGTCCTGGCCGAGCATGTAGAAGGGGTGCCACGCGCCCCACATGCCGGCTTCGATGGCCTTGTGGCCCTCTACAACCCGCCGCGCCGCCGCCATCAGCAAGGCCCAAGCCAGGTCAGCGGTCGCCTCGGTCAGCACGTCGGGGGTGTTGGTGACCAAGACGCCGCGCGCGGTGAGGGCCGGCACATCAATGTTGTCGTAGCCCACCCCCATGTTGGCGACGGCGCGGACGCGCGGCGCGGCTGCCAGGAACTCGGCGTCTATCCGCTCGGTGGGCATGACCAGCACGCCGTCGGCTTCGGCAGCGGCGCGCAGGAAGTGATCGCGCGGCGCTGGCATCAGGTCGTCCCATAGCGCGTAGTCGCAGGCGGACGCGATGATCTCCAGCGCCGGCCGGGGAATGCGGCGCGAGATGAAGGCGCGGGGCTTGGTCATGGCAAGGCGTAGTGTAACGCGCTTCGCCTTGGGTGCGTTCACCGATGTAGGCAACCCTCAACCGGGCTATGCTGCCGGTGAAGGCGAGTTTTTATAGAGGGTGGGCGACGGCAGTGCCGTCGCCCACCCAGGGTTCCGCCCCTAACCGTGAATGCGCTCATCCGAACTTGCGTTGGATATACTGACTTGACATGTCGCCCAGGGTGCATACGTGGTTCGCAGCCGGCGTGCTGGTGCTGATCTCCATGGTGATCGGCCGCGAGGTCTTCCTCAGGCTGATCGCACCAGCGCCACCCTTAAACTTCGACGAAGCTGCGCACAGCTTGCCGGGCTATTACATCCTGCGCGACATCTTGGCGCTCGACCTGCGCGCATTATGGGGAGACTTTCACATTCAGACGCTGTGGCCGCCCGGCTTCTCGCTGCTTCAGGCGCCTTTTCTGGGCGTGCTTGGCGTCAGCGACGACAGTGCACGGCTGTTTGCCTACCTCATGTTGGTTGCTACTGCCATCATGGGCTGTGCTCTGGCCTATGAGATCGCGCCCGAGTTAGCGCCGGCGGCTGGGTTGACCAGCGGGCTGCTGGCGCTAAGTGCACCGGGCTGGCTCTTCGTCGGCAGTTGGGCCATGCAGGAGACGCCGGTTGCCTTCGTGACCTTCGTAGCCTTCTGGGCGTTCCTGCGCGCGTTGGGCAGCCGGCGCCTGCGTTGGTTCCTCCTCACGGGCCTTGCGCTCTACTTCCTGTTCCTTACGAAGTTCAACTATGCGGCTTTTGCCGTTGCTGCGGTTGGCTTGGTGGACTTAAGTCAGAGGCTGCGCCGCGTGAGGTCTGCGGTTGAGGGAAGGCGCGTAACTCAGCTTATGGCGGAGCTGCCAACCACCCTGGCACTCTATCTCCCGCTCATCCTGGGAATCCTCTTCTGGTTCTTCGGCGGCACGGACATCGTGCCTACTGAGGTCAAGTGGCGAGATTTTCGCTTCTTTGTCATCAACGAGGACAGCGGCTATCCACTGTGGAGCGCGGAGAACTTGCTCTTCTACGTCCGCACAACGACCGACTGGTTGATGCCTAGCCCGCTGCTGGCGCTGGCAACTGTCATGAGTGCCGGCTGGGCAATGCTGCGGTTGCGCCATCCGGGAGTGAACGTGCTGGCCATTTTCTTCGGGCTAGGATTTGTGCTGGCCACCGTCCATCCGCTAAAGGCTCAGCGTTACATCACGCCATTATTCCCATCGCTGTGGTTGTTGGCTGGCCTGGGATTTGCGCATGTGACTGCGCACGTGCGGCTCATGCCCCGCTGGCGCGCGGCCCTTTCAGTTGTCTTACCTTTTGCTGTGGCGGCTTGGAGTTGGTGGACCTGGCTGCCGCGCTTACAACCTGTTTGGGCGGGCGACCTTGCCAGCGATCTGCGCGATGCCTCACGGCGGATCGTGGCCTGGCAGCAAGCAGACCGACCGGTGTTGATCATCGGCACGTTCGGCGAACTCAGCCCGCCGCTCTTTGAGTGGCGACTGCGGCCATTGCCCATCTTCGCACAAACCCCACTGCCCATCCAATATGACGCTCCACCCGTGGAAGGGCCTAGCGACATCGGGCGCGTCGAGCGCTGGCTGGAACAGAACGCCGGCGCGCAGGTGACGGTCATCCGTGTCGAGCCGTGGTCTCCGCTCTACCAGGCAGCCGACATGCAAAATAAAAACTTATGGCGACAACGCTTGGCCCGCGCCTTCGATGAAGTGAACACCTATCGCCTGGCAGATGAGGTCGTCTATACCAAAAGCGGTTTAAGCGTTCGCTACTATTTACCGAAGTAGCGCTTTGGCTATTCTCTGATCAAATTAACCAAATGCTGACGTAGCCACTGATAGCCAAAGACGATATATCCTATCCTGTTTTACGCAAGAAAGATGTAATCGTTTCATTCACTTGTTCAGCACATTCCTCGTGAATCAAGTGGCCGGCGTCGTCAAAGACGCGCAGTGTCGCAGCCGGCAGGAGACGGGCCAACCGCTCCCCATCCGCGACGGGGAATATCCGGTCGCGTCGCCCCCACAACAGCAGCACTGGGTGTGCGATGGCGCTCAGGAAGCGCGGCACCGGCTTCTGGCCGTCCTTTGGCGAGCGCGCTTGCCACACCTGGGCCAGGGCAGAGCCGCGCACATAGAGCGGCGCAGC